>JAFUHF010000060.1 GCA_017468985.1 Bacteroidaceae bacterium | reverse complement strand
GGTTTTTACACGTGCTATTTGATATGTCCGCGGCCGAATCACAGTTTTTACACGTGCTATTTGATATGTCCGCGGCCGAATCACGGTTTTTACACGTGCTAATTGGCATGTCCGCGGCCGAATCATGATTTTTACACGTGTAAATTGGCATGTCCGCGCCCGAATCACGGTTTTTACACGTGCTAATTGGCATGTCCGCAGCCGAATCATGATTTTTACACGTGCTATTTGGCATGTCCGCGGCCGAATCATGATTTTTACACGTGCTATTTGGGGCCCGACCGTTCAGCACGACTTTTATAAATGGACTCCTTTCACTCCACGTACCTCTATAATAATAAATGCCGTAGGCATCTATCTCTCCCCCCTCACTCTCTTTACTAACAAACGTTAAACTTCGCACTGGAGATGAAAAAAGTGGTGTTTTAATCTTTGTAATTTCGACTTTTCGCAGTTATAGGAGTAGAGACCTCATGGAACAGGCATTGTTAGAACATCAGATAGCGCAACTGCGACCTGTGCTCCTCCGAACGGCGGAGCGGTATTTCGGCAACATGGACGATGCCGAGGATGCCGTACAGGAGGCCTGCCTGAAGCTCTGGAAGGTGAGCCGCCGACTGCCTCACGACACCGCCGTCAAGCCGCTGGCCATGCGCATTCTGAAGAACTGCTGCTACGACATGCGCCACGCCGACAACCATCCTTCCCAAACGCTTGATGGTAACGCGGAACCCCTGAGCTACGAAACGCCTCTCTCCACTCTGGAGGAGCAAGATCTGACCCACAGGCTCAATGACGCCATCCGGCTGCTGCCGGGCTCCGAAGGTCGCATCTTCAGCATGAGTCGCGACGCCGGAATGAGTATCGAACAGATTGCCCTGGCAACAGGCTTTCCGAAAAGCAGTGTCACGACCATGCTCTGCAACGCCCGACGCCACCTCAAGGAAATATACAGAAAACTATCATCACCGTCAACACAAAGAAGCAATGACAACTGAGAGACAACGCACACAACTGCTGCTCCGCAAATACATGGACGGACAGACCAGCCCCGAGGAAGAACGGGAACTGGCGGCTTGGTTTGCTGCGCACAGAGACGAACCGGATGCCGACTTCTATCTCACTATGCTCACCCCTACGACCGATGAGGCGGAACTGGAACGCATCCTTACCGAAGACCATACGGCAGCATTCGATGCCGAGTTGCAAGGACAACAGCGCGCGCGTACATTATATATTATAGAACGCATCGCTATCGCCGCCATGCTGGTGCTTGCGGTCGGCATAGCGTGGTACGCCGTAGGCCATCATCAGGACACAGCCCCGACGGAGGCTCCGCTGATTGCCATGAACGACCATCCGCACGAGGCACGGCCTGCGGCCCCCGTCGTGGCTGCTCCTCAGGAAGAGGCTGAGACACAACCAGCACCCCGAAGCGAGGCCAAGCCTGCTCCCCGGATGAAGGCCAAGGCCAAAGCTCCTGTTCAGTCCTCCACAGAAGAACCGGTCCCTCTCCCTGAACCCACGCCAGAACCTACGACCGAAGACATTCAGCCCCAGCCCAATTCAGAAGAAGGCCTCATGCTGATGGCTGAACGGAGCGACCCGAAGGCGCGCATGTACATCGCTGAACAAATCATGCAGGCGCGAGCCAGCTTGCAGCAGAAGGAACACGAGATGATGGCCATGCAGGAAGTCATCGACCTGACGGACCAAATCAAAGCCCTCGAAGCCATGCAGCAACAGGAAAGCGAGCGCAAAGCGCAGAAAGAAGAACAGGAAAAAATGAGAATATCAATATAATAAACACATACACAATGAAACGCATCAGACTATTGGCCATCATCGTAGCCATTGGCGCAGGCACATTGCAAGCCTCGGCGCAGGAGGTCATCAAACAAGCCTTCCAAAACCTCATCAACACCATGGGGGTCACCTCGTCGCACAGCATTTCGCAGGAACGCGACGTAACAAAACCAGGCCGCCCCATGAAATCGCTGCTCAACGTCTACAACTTCTCGGCCGAAGTGATGCTGCCCCTCGGAAAGAAGGACCCTGAGTTCATCAAGGACGTACTGCAAGCCTTCGAGCAGGAGCGCACAAACCCCAACTGCTATTACGTAAAGACGCACTCCGCCGGAACGGAGGATTGGCACAACATCATGTATGGCGACAATCCAAACAACTATTACGAGATAGGCCGCGACAAGTGGAGCGACTATATCATCATCAGTTTTCTCGACCCTGAGGACGAAACGCAGACCCACCGTTATTGCTATGTCATGCAATGGAGACTCACCAATGCAAACGCCTACAGCAAGAAAAAGGGCTCGTTGCAATTCATCAAGGGGGTGCTCGTAGAAACCTATGCACTCGTTCCCAAACTCACGTCCACGAATGACAAGGTACTGTATCATGGCAGCATGAGCACCACCAAGAAGGAAGAAAGCACCGTAGTTTCTGCAAGCAATCTGAAGGGAAACAAGCAGCAGGCCATCTCTTACAACGTGAAAAATGCCGACGAGATGGACGCACTGTTCAACAAAATCACGGAAGACTATCTTAGCGGAGAGCTGCGCAACCGACTGCTCAATGCCATCACCATTAAAGTGATCTGCGCTTACCCAAACAATTGGTACGGAGCAGGCATGCAGAAAAACGGCGTAAAAAAGATTGAAGTACTGATCAAAAAAACAGGGCCGACCGATCCCGATTATGAGGAATGCCTCGCGCAACTCAAACGTGCCAAAGTGCTTATGGAGAAAAACCTGAAAGAAAAGGCTAAAGACGGTGCTCTAAACAGCCTGATCAAACAGGCCGAAAAGGACTTCGAAGTGGCCGAAAAGGACTTTGCCGAAGCAGAGAAAGACATTAAGCAGGCAATGCGACACATTGACCAGGCCCTTCGCGACGGTACCGCCAAGGTGGTCAAGGTAAAGTGAACGAAGAAAACAAGTTCAACGAAGAAGTAACCACACTCTATGTATGTACGAAATGGCCGGCTGCTGCAAAGCAACCGGCCATATTATTTCATCCGCTGCTGAGCGCAATCCTTGGGTTGGATATTATCACCACAAAGCAACAAACACAATGGCCTTCTACAATGCCCTACAGCAACGCAGCATTTATGCCTTTGGGCATTAGATTGGGTAGCCAGCTATGCAGCCGTGCCGATAGGTACGGCGAAATGGCTGGTTTTTGGACGGGAAAGGGAGAGCGTGCCTTTAGGTACGCAATAAATTAAACGAAACTCACAGCACAAAAACAAACATCCTGTGAATTGGAGCATCTACGCCCCACTTCCTCGGGAGAGCACTTCGTGGAAGGGGCATCTATAACTGGAGCACAAAAATGTATCCGCGCGCCTCTCTCTTTGGAGAGGGGTCAGGGGGTGAGGGATAAGGCTTGCCGCAGATCGTCGAGGATGTCCTCCTTGTCTTCAATACCTGCGGAGAGGCGGATGAGTTCGGGATCCACTCCGGCTTCGCGAAGCTGCTGTTCCGACATCTGCCGATGGGTGTGGCTGGCCGGATGGAGCACGCAGGAACGGGCATCGGCTATGTGGGTGACGATGGCAATGAGGCGCAAGCGATCCATGAACGCCACGGCGTCATCGCGCGTGCCCTTAAGGCCAAACGACATTACGCCGCACGTACCCTGGGGCATATACTTCTGAGCGAGCGCATAAGAGGCGTTGGTGGGCTGGCCCGGATAATGCACCCACGCCACGGCAGGATGCTGCTGCAAGAACTCCGCCACGGCCTGAGCATTGCTTACGTGCTGGGGCATGCGGAGATGGAGTGTCTCGAGGCCCACGTTGAGCAGGAAGGCATTCATGGGCGAGGGAATGGAACCGAGGTCGCGCATGAGCTGGGCCACAAGTTTCGTAGTGTAGGCCAAGCGACCAAACTGGCGCGTATAGTTTTACTTACTGCACCAAGTACCTGAACTCTTTTTCGGCTGCTATGATGCTCATGGCCGACAATTTGTCAAAAATTCTCCATCGCGGAACGGAATCGCCGGTCAGTCGGTTCACGCCCACTTTGTCCTTGGCATCGCCGTCCAGCCGGGCCAGCATGTTGCGCTGCTCCTGCTCACGGTTCTTCTCCACCCATTCCGACAACAGGCAGTAGCCTTCGCCATCGGGGTCCTTCACTTCAAGCTGTGGCATCTGGACCTTGCCGCTCAGCTTGTAGGGCACCGTTCCGTCCTTCTCCACTTTTGTGATTTCCACATTGGCAATGCCGCGAGCTATCATACCCAGTTCCTTGGCGGCTGCATACGACAGATCGATCACCCTGTTTTTTACGAAGGGGCCACGATCGGTTACTTTCACATATACCTCCTTCTCCGACATCAAGTCCTTTACTTTCAACACCGTGCCGAAGGGGTAGGTGCGGTGGGCGCACGTAAGGCTGTCCTTATGGTAAATGCTCCCACTGCTGGTGCGCCGGCCGTGGTTGTTGTTCCCATAATAGGAAGCCTTTCCCACCTGGCTGCTCTGAGCCGCTGCGCTCATCGCGAGCAACAGCACGGCACACACGGAAATGACGTTAAAAATCCATCTCTGCATGTTCTGCATCAGTTTTACGGGTGCAAAGGAAGCAATTTCTGGAGAAACAAAAAAATTATTGATGTTAAATGGTTCAAAACAACTTCCTCAAATCAAGCATTTTAGTTAAAAACAAGCAGATTTCCGGGTTCCTGTCCCTTAGCGTGCAAACGCTTTATTGATGCGCCGTTCGCTCATCGGAACGTGCGGAAAACGAACGGTTTAAGAATTATTAACGCACAGGAACAAAAAATCATTCTCCTGAGTCTCTTTTTCTGCTTCGTCTTATCCACTCGTCCGCCATCACTGCCTCTTCAGCGTAACTTCCGCAACCTGGTAGCCAGAGTAATGTTAAAAAATTCGCCTCTGCAACCTGGTGGAAATCGTCTCGCTGGGAGCACAGCTTCTGCAACCTGGTGGAAATCGTCTCGCTGAGAGCACGGCTTCTGCAACCTGGTAGAAATCGTCTCGCTGGGAGCACGGCTTCTGCAACCTGGTGGAAATCGTCTCGCTGGGAGCACGGCTTCTGCAACCTGGTAGAAATCGTCTCGCTGGGAGCACGGCTATTTCCACCTGTTTGCAGGCCCAATGTTAAAAATTTGTACGCCTGCAACCTGGTTTCCCAACGGATGTTAAAGTTTCTGGCCTCTGCGACCTGACAGATATACTCTTTCCCAGCGAATAAGCAGCTGCTCCCCTACGCTTAGAGGAACTCCGCGAAGCGGTGAGGGGTATGACCCTGCGGAAAGGAAAAAGAACGACAGCGAAGGGCCAAACCATTGCACCAAGTACGGCAACCTCTCTCAAATGTCAACTCTCCATTTTCAATTACGCTCAGCGGCGAACGTCGCCACCCTCCTCATTCTGGCACCGCATTCCATAAAATCATGTGCAAATGGTTGCAGAAAGGCGCCATTCCCAGAGAAAATGCTTACTTTTGCAGTCTATATATTGCGAAAGCTGCTCTATGAAGATCGGTCAGATAGACTTAGGACCACGCCCCGTACTCCTTGCCCCAATGGAAGACGTGAGCGACGTGGGGTTCCGCCTGCTTTGCCGGCAGATGGGGGCCGCCATGGTATATTCTGAATTTGTTTCGTGTGACGCCCTGACGCGCATGATCAGCTCCACCCTAAAGAAGCTCCGCATCAACGAGGAGGAGCGGCCCGTGGCCATACAGATTTATGGCAAAGACCCGGGAGCCATGGCCGAAGCGGCGCAGATCGTAGTGGAACAGGCCCACCCCGACGTGATAGACATTAACTTTGGCTGTCCCGTGAAGCGAGTGGCAGGAAAGGGTGCCGGAGCCGGCCTGCTGCAAAACGTTCCGCTCATGCTCGAAATCACGCGCACCGTAGTGAAGGCCGTAAGCATACCCGTAACGGCAAAGACGCGGTTGGGATGGGACATGAATCACATCATCATAGAGGAGCTGGCCGAACAGCTGCAGGACGAAGGCATTCAGGCACTGACCATCCACGGGCGCACGCGCTCACAGATGTATACCGGCCAGGCCAATTGGGAGCCTATCGCCGCCGTGAAGCGTAACCAGCGCATCAGGATTCCCATCATCGGCAATGGCGACATCACCACTCCGAAGCAGGCCCACGAGGCTTTTGAAAGATATGGCATTGACGCCATCATGGTGGGGCGCGCCTCTTTTGGCAGGCCGTGGATCTTCAAAGAGATTCACGACACGCTCCACCCTGACGAGCTCACCCTGACGGCCCGGGCCATCAACAGTACATACGCGGCCATGACGCCCGACTGGATGCTCGACGTATTGAAGGAACAGGTGAGGCAGAGCGTGGAACGCATTGATGAATATCACGGCATTCTGCACATCCGCCGCCACCTGGCTGCTACGCCACTGTTCAAGGGCATTCCCAACTTTCGCGAACACCGCATAGCCATGCTCCGCGCCACTACGCTGAGCGAGCTTTTCCAGCTCATGGAACAAACCAGACCTCTCATAAAACCAGAAAACAATGGGACTCTTTATCCGTAAACCCCTCGACCTGCTCCAGCGCGAAGCTGAGGAAGAAGGCAGTCGTTCACTGAAACGCGTGCTCGGCCCCGTGAGCCTCATTGCCATGGGCGTGGGCGTGATAGTAGGCGCAGGACTGTTCAGCATCACAGGCCTCGTGGCCGCCAACTATGCCGGACCGGCCATCACGCTCTCGTTTGTCATTGCAGCCGTATGTTGTTGCTTTGCCGGACTGTGCTACGCCGAGTTCTCCTCCATGATACCCGTGGCCGGCAGTGCCTATACCTACAGCTACGCCACGATGGGCGAACTCGTTGCGTGGATCATAGGCTGGGACCTCGTATTGGAATACAGCGTGGCAGCCACTACGGTAAGCATCAGCTGGAGCCGCTATGTCGTTTCCTTCTTCGACAGCATGGGCATCGCCCTGCCCCACTCGCTCACGGCCTGCCCCTGGGACGGCGGCACAGTGAACGTGCCGGCATTCCTCATCGTAGTATTGATGAGCCTGTTCCTCATCCGCGGCACCAAGGAGAGTTCGCTGTTTAATTCCATCATTGTGTTTCTGAAGGTTACAGTGATCATTCTTTTCATCGTATTGGGATGGAAATACGTAAACAACGACAACTTTCACCCCTATATCCCTGCCAACACGGGCAGCTTTGGTTCGTTTGGCCTTTCGGGCGTGTTTCGCGGAGCGGCCATCGTGTTTTTTGCCTTTCTCGGGTTCGACAGCGTGAGCACCATGGCGCAAGAAACGCGCAATCCCAAACGAAACATGCCTATCGGCATCCTCGGGTCGCTCATCGTGGTGCTGATCCTCTACCTCGGATTTTCATACGTCATGACAGGCGTGGCCAACTATACCTTGTTTTCAGGGCAGGACGGCATAGCACCCGTGGCCGTAGCCATCCGACAGATGGGGGCAGCAGGCGCTGACGGAGTGGTGACACCGGCCTATCCGTGGCTGAACCGCGCCATACTGCTGGCCATACTCGTAGGATATTGCAGCGTGATTATGGTCACGCTGTTTGCACAGAGCCGCATCTTCCTGAGTATGAGCCGCGACGGCTTGCTACCGCCGTTTTTCAGCAAGATACATCCGCGCTTTCGCACACCGGCCCACTCCAACGCCCTGTTTATGATAGCCGTGGGCCTGCTGGCCGCCTTCGTGCCGGCTGAGGTGGCAGGCGAAATGACAAGCATCGGCACCCTCTTTGCCTTCATACTGGTATGTGCCGGAGTGCTCATCATACGCAAAACGAT
The DNA here is from genome assembly GCA_017468985.1 of Bacteroidaceae bacterium. Lineage (GTDB taxonomy): Bacteria > Bacteroidota > Bacteroidia > Bacteroidales > Bacteroidaceae > UBA6382. The sequence goes on along the minus strand of JAFUHF010000060.1, from coordinate 24,047 downwards.
GACCCACAACGAAGAGGCATTTCGCGTGCCCTTCGTGCCGGCAGTGCCCATACTGGGCATCGTGACCTGCTTCATCATCATGATTTCGCTACCGCCCGATACGTGGATAAGGCTCATCGTCTGGATGCTCATAGGACTTGACATTTACCTCCTGTATGGCATTCGCAACAGCCACTTGGAATCCATAGCGCAGCGCAGGGGGCAGGGCATACTGAACACCATCGGGCTCTGCATCAGCGTACTGTGTTGTCTCTCCGGTTTGTGGCACCAGCACGCAGCAGGATGGGAAAGCAGCAAGTTTTTGCTCGTCACCGCCCTGTTCTTCGGCCTGCTCCATATGGCCGTGTATCTCTATAGGATTTATAAGTAGACATCATTTATTTTATCCACCAGCCATGAACATAGCTCGCAACACCATATTGCTGCTTAAAAGGTTTCCGCTTACCGCCCTTTGCATCGTTGCCATATGGGTGCTGTGCCTGTTTAATCCGCCGCAGACTCCGATGGACGAAGTACCGCTGATGGACAAATGGGTGCACATTGCCATGTATGGCGGCACGATGAGCATCTTTTGGACAGAATACTGGCTCAGCCGGAAGGGAGGCAATACCTTTTCCAAGCTGCAAAAGGCAAGCATTGGCGTGCTGGCTCCCATACTGATGAGCATCGTCATTGAACTGATTCAGGAATATTGCACAGGTGGCCGAAGAAGTGGCGACTGGCAGGACGTGGTGGCCAACTCCACCGGAGTGTTTCTGGCCTTGCTGTTAGGGCAGACCGTCATTAAAAACACCGTTCGGAAATACAAACTGAACAAGGACGAAAAAAAGAGTTGACATCCAGCCTGTGCCTGTCAACTCTTTTTGAACTTAGTGGCGGAGGATGGACTCGAACCAACGACCTCCAGGTTATGAGCCTGGCGAGCTACCAACTGCTCCACTCCGCGATGTTTTCGTTTTGGACTGCAAAGTTACGTCTTTTCTTTCACTCCACCAAATTTTCCGGCCATAAAAATCAAAAGTGATACAGATAGACCATCTTTGCAGAAAAAAAGGACGCGCCATGCAGGAACATAAAAATGGAAATTAGTAACTTTGCACACATAAAAAGCAGCGTGCATAAATAGCAGCGCATTCAACAACAATAAGGTTCTTACCATGTCAATATCTAAAACCCGAAGTCTTCTCGTGGACGTAGCCCGACACCTCTTTGCCCAAAAAGGCTTAGAGGGTACCACGATGAACGACATTGCCATTGCATCGAATAAGGGACGACGTACGCTCTATACTTACTTCAAAAACAAAGAAGAGATCTACTATGCCGTAATCGAAACCGAGATGGAACGTTTGTCTGACAAGATGGACGAAGTGGCATCGAAAGACATGGATTCGGAGCAAAAGGTGATACTGCTGGTCTACACCCACCTGAACATGATCAAGGAGGCCGTAACGCGTAACGGAAACCTGCGTGCGGAGTTTTTCCGCAACATCTGGATGGTAGAACGTGTGCGCAAGACATTCGACCACGACGAGCTGGAGCTGTTTCAGCGCGTGCTCCAGGAGGGCTGCGACAAAGGAACATTCCGTATTCAGAACGTCAGCCTCATGGCAGACATTTTCCACTATGCTTTGAAAGGCCTTGAGGTGCCATACATCTACGGACGTCTGGCCAAAGGCATCACACTGGAGGAAAGCCGCCCCATCGTGACCAACTACGTTCGCCGCCTGTTGGGAATGAGTCAAAACATCTATTAATTAATCATACATTTATTATCATTAAAAGATTATGGGATTATTAAGTGGAAAAACAGCCTTGATTACCGGTGCCGCCCGTGGCATTGGCAAATCCATAGCCCTGAAATTTGCAGAAGAAGGAGCCAACATCGCCTTCACCGACCTGGTGATTGATGAAAATGGCAAAGCCACCGAAGCCGAAATTGCCGCCAAGGGCGTGAAGTGCGTAGCCTACGCCAGCAATGCCGCAGACTTTGCCCAGACCGAAGAAGTAGTGAACAAGGTTAAAGAAGAGTTTGGCGCTATTGATATTCTGGTCAACAATGCCGGCATCACTAAGGACGGCCTCATGATGCGCATGACGGAACAGCAATGGGATGCCGTGATTACGGTTAACCTAAAGTCTGCTTTCAACTTTATTCACGCCTGCACTCCCATCATGATGCGCCAGCGCAAGGGTAGCATCATCAACATGGCCAGCGTGGTAGGCGTTCACGGTAATGCAGGCCAGAGCAACTATGCCGCCTCCAAGGCAGGCCTCATTGCATTGGCCAAGAGCATTGCTCAGGAAATGGGCAGTCGCGGCATTCGTGCCAACGCCATTGCTCCTGGATTCATTGAAACAGCCATGACAGCAGCCCTGCCCGAAGACATCCGCAAGGAATGGGTGCAGAAGATTCCCCTGCGTCGCGGAGGTCAGGTGGATGACATTGCCAATGTAGCCACGTTTCTGGCCAGCGACATGTCGAGCTACGTAACGGGCCAGGTGATCCAGGTAGACGGCGGCATGAACATGTAAGCTCCAACCTCAACCATAATGGCACAGACTCGTCAGGAGTGAACAGCTTCCGCAAGTCTGTGCCTTTCATTTATGGAAATGAACGTTATTTACGAAGACAATCACATCATTATCGTAGCCAAAGCCCCGGGAGAAATCGTTCAAGGCGACAAAACCGGCGACACACCTCTTTCGGATTTGGTGAAAGCGTATATAAAAGAACGCTACGGAAAACCAGGGGAGGTATTTCTCGGTGTCACCCACCGTCTCGATCGTCCCGTGAGCGGCCTCGTAGTATTTGCCAAAACGAGCAAGGCCCTGAAGAGGATGAACGACCTGTTTCGCAATGGTGGCGTAAAAAAGACCTACCTCGCCATCGTGCAAAACCGACCTCCACAGGAAAGCGGCGAGCTGCGCCACTGGCTGGTCAGAAACGAGCAGCAAAATAAATCCTACGCATACGACCATCAGGTGAAGGACAGCAAAGAAGCCCGACTGCGATACACGCTGCTGGGCAGTTCCGACCGTTACCACCTGCTGGCCGTAGAGCTGCTCACCGGCCGTCACCACCAAATACGCTGCCAGCTGGCCAAGATGGGCTGCCCCATCAAGGGAGACCTTAAATACGGAGCCAAGCGAAGCAATCCAGACGGCAGCATTTCCCTCCATGCTTGGGAAGTCAGCTTTGAGCATCCTGTTTCGCATAGCATGATCACACAGCGTGCTCCTCTGCCCAACGATGCCCTATGGCAGGCATTCCGTTCCCTGCTCTCATGAATATGTGTTAGGGAAAAACGGCCCTCCGCACTCTCCACCTACTCAATAACCATGAACTTATCCCATGGAAGGGATTTTTTTGAAAGTCTACAATAGGGCAATCTGCATTTTTACGTAACTTTGTCGGAAGAAATGCATTACAGTTCAAGAGTATGACTAACGATTATCAACGCACTGACCGCATGGCAGACCTCATTGAGGACAACTACCACCTGCTTCAGGTGATCAGCCGATTTGGAATGTCCTTAGGTTTTGGTGACAAAACGGTGGATAAAGTATGCCAGATGCATCAGGTGGACACCAACACTTTTCTGGCCATCATCAACTTCATGCACTCCGGCTACACTCAGGTAGCCGAGGATTTGAGCCATCTCTCCATGCCTGCGCTGATTGACTACCTCCGTCAGTCACACATCTATTTCCTCGATTATCTGTTTCCCAAGATTCGTCGCGAACTGCGCGTAGTGCTTGACAACGGCAATGGGAGCAGCAACTCCATCAATCAGCTCATCAGCAAACAGTTTGACAAATACATTTCAGAGGTGCGCAAGCACATGCAGCACGAAGATGCCGTTCTCTTTCCCTATGTTGAGAAACTGCTGCAAGGAGAGATTGACGAGAGTTTCGTGCTGAAGACCTACTCCAAGCACCACCACTCCATGGACAATGAGTTGAGAGAGCTGAAAAAGATTCTGATTAAATACAGTCCACAAAACTCCGGGAAGAATGAGCTGAACGCTGTTCTATATGAAATCTACGGCTGCGAAGACGAACTCGATGCACATTGCAAGGCCGAAGACTACATCTTTGTACCTGCCGTCTACGATTTGGAAGAAAGGGTAAGACACCATGCAAACCGATAAAGAAACCATTCACATTCTCGTAGCAGAGAATCTGCCTATCGTACGCGATGGACTGATTGCCCAGTTAGGACGCATCACTTCCATTCATATCCATGCCGTAGCCGTAAGCAGCAAGCAGTCGTTAGGCAGTTTGCTTGCCGTGCGCCAGTTCGACTTTCTGTTTGTTTCGCCTCGCTTTGACGGCGGATTCCAGCTGTCAGACTTCAAGCAGAACCATCCCAACATTCCCTGTATTGCCATTTTGAGCAGTCTGGAAATGCTGGAAAAGGCAGATGGTTTCTATGGCTACATTTCCGTATTCGACAGTGTAGAGAAAATTTCGCGGCTGATAGAAAACTACAAGGATAACCCTCATGAGGAGCACATGGAGGAATCGCCCGACTTGCTCAGTTCGAGAGAAAAGGAAATCCTCATCAACTTGGCCAAGGGACTCTCCAATAAGGAAGTGGCCGACAAGCTGTTTCTCTCCGTCTATACCGTAATGACCCACCGGCGCAACATCTGCCGCAAACTCAAGATTCATTCCCTAAGCGGCCTGACCATCTACGCCATCGCTAACAAACTGATTGAGATGTAGCTCACACCGAAAGCCTCGGCCTCTTACTTTTCCGTTCTGAAAGGAACCAGCGGCAACCCCTCCTTGTTTTTCAGTCTTCCGGGCTGGAAGTCCTTAAAGCAATAATGCACCCATTTGATGTTCTTCACCTTGTCTGAACGTACAGTAATGGTATTGCCTTTAGCCGCGGCCTTGCAGGGATAAAAAATATTGTCGTCGCCACAGGCTTCAAACCCTTCTATGCCCACACTCTGACTGAAGCCCGTGGCTGCATTCTTAAAGCTCAGCACGGCCTGGGGGCCCTGAAGTTGGATTTTCTCAAACATGGGATATTCCGTTTTGCGCTGCTTCTGCCCATACACCTTCCCCAAGGCCATCTCACACAAGCGTTCGGCTACGCCCTGCTTATTACTGGGATGAATCACGCTGCGCTCCTCATCCTTCACCAAGTCGGTAGTACTGATCATATATACCTTATCCACCGTTTGGCTCACCGCCCATTGTGCCTCTCTCAGCCTGGCCGAACGGTTACGTGCCACGCCTGTATATACGTATGGAGCAAGCTCCACACAGAGAAACGGCATACCCTCCTGGCCCCACCGCCCTCGCCATGAAGTAATGAGTCTTGTCAGCTTGTGGGCATACCTGTTGTAGCCTGACACATTGGCTTCTCCCTGATACCAGAGCACTCCCTTCACCTGGTAGCCCTCTATGGGCCGTATCATGCCATTATACATCACCATTGGCCTGGCAGAGGGAATCCACTCCATGAGACTTTCTTTCGTCAGTTCCTGAGGGGTGTAACCCTCCAATTGCTCTTTCGGTGTCCAGCACTCTATAGGCGTACCGCTATAGCTACTGCAAATAACGCCTACCGGCACATGGAGCGTTCCAGAAAGCTGTCGGCCAAACAGATAGCCTATGGCACTGAAACCTGCCGCCGTCGTTTTGTTGCAGTCCAGCCAGCGTAACGTGGTGGTATCGGTAGGAACGAAGGCTGGCTGCTTTGGCACGGTAGCCAAGCGCAGTTTGCCCTTCATTTCGTCAGCCAATGCTACAAGCTCTGATGCATGCTCCACGGGGAAGCGTCCCCAACCCTCCAAGGGCATTTCCATATTGCTTTGCCCACAGGCCAACCACACTTCGCCTATCAGCAAATGGCGCAACGTCAACGTTTCCTTTCCGTCTGTAACCGTTAGCACATGCTCTTTGTAACTACCGGCCGGTGTCTCAAGAAAAACTTTCCACTGTCCCTTGATGCCTGCCGTTGTCTCCACCCTTGCTTTGCTCCATGAAGTGGTGATGCTCACCCTTGACAGGGGGCTGGCCGTACCCCACACTTTCACCTTCGACTGCTGCTGCATCACCATTCCGTCAGCAAAGGGTGCTGCAAGCCTTATCTTCGCTACCACGTTTAAAGCCATCAAGCAACAAAGTGCCAGAAAGAGAGTTCGCCTAATCTTCATGGATGTTCTTTGTTCTAAAAATCATCCTGCCACACATTTCCGTGGCAGGATGATTCGTTTCTTAAAAGAGTTATGAGCATCCTTTATTTAGAATAGCTCTTCTTCACGAAGTCTGCACCACGCACATACTCTGCGCTGCGCTTTACGCCTTCCATAATACTGATGGTACCATCGGTGCCTTCCAACTCAAGTATGTAGTTTTCCAATCCGGCCAGTCCGGCGTTACCAAAAATGGCATCATAGCCCACCATGCCGCTGTGGCCCACCTCATACTTGTCCTTGATATGCAGCAGACGGAAGCGACCTGGGAACTGCTTAAACCACTTCACAGGGCTTTCCTTTGCCATAACGCACCAATATACGTCCATTTGCCAGAACATATTGGCAGGATCCACATTCTCCATCATGAATTCAATCCAGGGTTTGCCTTCCACCTTCTGATATTCATGCGAATGCGTATGATATCCATACTTCAGGCCGGCAGCATTGCAACGCTTGCCTATCTCATTGAAGTAGTCGCACCACACCTTGCCCTCCTGCAAGCTGGAAGGCACAGGTCCCCAAGGCGTTACGATGTACTTACATCCGGCAGCCTTGTGGGCGGCAATCGCCTGATCCCACCACTGCAAGGCAGCCGTGAAGTCATGGTTCTTCAGTTCGTCAGCCGACAGGCCACGCGTGGTATGCGACGATATGGGGTCCAAGCCTGCGGCCAGACAGTCCTTGCGATACTGATCCGGACTCACCCCATAAAACTTCCCATCGCCGTAACTCGCTGCTTCCACCTGGGTAATGCCCATCTCCTTCAATTGGCGAAACACGGTCTCGTGGTTCTGCTGATACTTCTGAGCATCGCCCAGCAGTTCTCGGATGGAATAGAGTTGAAGGCCCACAGCCTTTTGCGGCAGTTTTTTGGCACTGAGCCCTCCGCATAAGAGCATCATACTGAGTGCCAGCAAAATGATTCTTCTCATTGCACTACAATGTTTAAACGTTCTTATCAGATGATGATGGGAAGTTCAGGCAATTTCCAGCCTTCGCGATACTCTGGCTTGATGAGCTTAGCTGCATATTCGCATGCATTCACGGGGTCGCTGTAGGTACGGTCGAACGTGGGGTGACCATCCTTGATGTTGAACTTGTCCTGAATCACGCTGCGTATTTCTGCCTTTTCGGGGATATTCGTAAACTTCATGTTAGCACCGTCCCACTTGAGCCACTGGCCCAAGCTCTGCAACCTTACGGCCACCACGCCCATCACGATCATTTCGTTCAGCGGACCGGCCTCGGCAAAGTTGGAATTCGACTCTACGCGACTGTCTGGACTTTCTTTGCAGGCGCGGATCCAATCTTGCTGGTGGCTCACCTTCACCTCGCGACACAGGTTGGGCACCTCTGGTTCGCGACCGGAGCAGAGGAACGGGTCGTTACCGTAAGTACCTACCACCATGGTGTCCTTCGTTCCATAGAATACACATACGCCATTGGAATCGAAGCTCTTGCCTTCAGGCATGTTAATGGGAAAGTTGGGAATCAATCCACCGTCATACCAAGTCAGTTCGCATTCCGGCAGTGCCAGCTTGGGCATATTAGGACGAGCAGGGAATCGGTATGTAATCTTCTCAGCCGTTGGGCAGGCATCCGTCATGAGCATTGTGGAACTGCCCACCACTTCAGTAGGATAGCCCAGGTTCAGGCCCTTGAAAGCCACTTGCAGAATGTGGTTGGCCATGTCGCCCAATGCGCCAGAACCAAAGTCCCACCATCCGCGGAAGTTCCACGGCGTATAGGCAGCATTGTAGTCACGATATTTAGCCGGTCCGATGAAGGCATCCCAGTTCATCGTTTCAGGAATAGCCATCTTCTCCTTCGGAGCCTCCATGCCCTGCGGCCAGATGGGGCGGTTGGTGTAGGCCTCAATACGCTTCACCTCGCCGATTTCTCCGTTCCAAAGCCAATTAAGCGCTTTGCGCGTTCCTGCGCTCGATGCACCCTGGTTACCCATCTGCGTAGCCACCCTCTGCTTTCTGGAGAGCAGATTGAGCAGGCGCGACTCATACACGTAGAGCGTCATGGGTTTCTCCACGTAAGCATGCTTTCCTGCCGACATGGCATCGGCAGCAATGATGGCATGCGTATGGTCAGCCGTAGCCACCATCACGCCGTCGGCGTCCTTCAGCAGTTCGTCGTACATTTTGCGATAGTCGTTGTAACGCTTTGCATTAGGATATTTATCAAACGTACCCTTGGCATACTTCCAGTCCGTATCACACAGACCAATGATGTTCTCCGTTTTCATCTCGTTAAGGTCGGCAGCACCGCGGCCGCCAATGCCTATACCGAGAATGTTCATCTTGTCACTGGGAGCCATGTGGCCATACTGCTTTCCCAAAATGGAGCTCGGAGCCACCACCAAGCCAGCCGCCAGGGCGCCGCCGGCCTTAAAGAAGTCTCTTCTTGAAATCTCAGACATGTTGTTTATTGTTTTAGTTTGGATAATACTTTTGTACATTTAGGCTGCACGCCTTCATGGCACCGCCACGAATATGCGACCTCAAAATTACAAAATAATGCCTATTCCACACAACATTTCCCTCAATATTCTTTCCTTCACCCCCATTCCGCGCTGCACATTCCCCATAAGAAGCCCAATGTGTATCAATTCATATACAAACCGAGGGTGCATCCGTGGAATCCACAGACACACCCTCTTCTCTCTCAGAGTTATTTATGAGAAAATGTTTACGTCAACTTACTCTATTTTGCCCAATTGCTTGATTTGCGCTTCCGTAAGGTCGGACGACCAAATGGTGAATCTTGACAAATAGCAATCCTGATCTTCTGCATCGTCATCAATCAGAATATTGAATCCTTCTGGTTTGATGCTACCATAGTAACCCACCTGAACGATCTTTTCTCCGTCCAGATAGATGGTTTGCTGTCCGTCCTTCATCACGGTAACAATGCGATACCACACACCGGGCTCCAGACTACCGCCATAAGCACGTTTGCCGACTTCCGTTCCTCTGATGAACAGCATGTCATCAGCATCGTTTCTTGGGTCAAGCTGCAAGAGACCGAAGTAACCGTCGGTTGATGTATACTTAATGTCATACATCAACGTATACGTATCCAGTCCGTTACCTGCTTCATTGTATAGATTGAAGCCCGACATTTTCGGTACCATCAAGGCCTGGCTGCCTGCCTTTGGTCCATCTGACAGAGATATTGAAGCATCAGCCAGAGTGGCACATTCCGTGATGTCTGTTCCTTCATACGTAACGGGGCGCATCGTGAAGTCGTAGTCATCGGTTGCTGATACAATGTTCTTCATTGGGTTGCTTTCGTCAGCGAAGGTCCAGTCACCTATCTTCAGGGTTTCGATGGCATTTCCACGATTCTCCTGTGTCACGGTCACAACTACCTCGTCTATGCCGTCCGTTTCAGGGATAATTCGGATTTCGCCCGTACGCTTTTCTCCTTCTTCTGCAACATCACACAGAAAGGTATACGTAATATTGTCACCAGCGATAGGAGCCTGGCCTATTGACTTGATCCATTCTGGAAGTTCGAATTTGAACGGGCCGCTACTGGAGATGTTCAGGTAGAACTGCAACTCGTCATCCTTCACATTGAACTCTGATGCGTTAACACCTAAATAGCGATTTTCCACGTCAATCTTTCCCAGCTTGGCCACCTGACCATCATTCAGAGCATTATCAAAGAATGAAACATTCGTAACTCTGACGTCGTTATCTTCACCATCTTCGTCCATAAAGAGATAGAAGCAACCACCATCCACCTCATACTTTCCAGCATACTCTGACGAACCCGTTTTCTCTCCGTCAAGATAAGCCGTAGGTGCACCGTCCCTGACTACCAGCACAATGCGGTGCCAAGTATTGGTTTTTGTCTCGCCGCCATACCAGCCACTAAGACCTATCTGATGCGTACTACCCTTGATAAAAAAGTCTGCATCATTGCTGTTGTTAGCATTCGTCTGGAACAAAGCAGTCCACTCATCATAGAAGTACATCAGGTCCCATACGATGGTGTAGTTTTTATACAACTCGCCCAATGGGAACGTTACCTTCAGGCCTGAGCCTTTAGGTATCTGCAAAGCCTTGTCGTCGTCTGCCACACCGGCAACAACACTGATACCGGCTTCTTCCAACGACTCTCTGACAACGGGATAGCTGCTACCGCTGTTGAGCATCACTGGCACCACCTCAAACTTCAATTCTTTGCCTGTGTTGCCCAAGATGTCCTGCTCGTTGTTGAAGTTCCAAATGGCAGCAGCGTCATCCATGATGTCACCGCTCCTCATCTGCGTTACGGAAATATAAAGATTGTTGACTCTCGAACCTTTCACTACAATGAAGTCTGAACGAGTTCCAGCTTCATCCATCTTGTCACAGGCAAAGGTATAAACCAGATTACGGCCTACGCCTGGAAGAGCATCTACTTCATGAATCCATTCAGGAAGTTCAAACTTAGGATATACACTGCTGGAAATTACCACATCGAATTGCAGCATATCCTCGCTGACCGTAATCTCCTTTGTTGAAGTCTCAAGATAGTCTCCCTCTACGGCGCTGAAGGCCTTCGCTTCTGCACTGGTCAATGCACGATTCCAGAACGCAATCTGAGCCACATTTATGTCACCATATTCGCCATTTTCGTCCGCGAACAGCAGTATGCAGTCGCTCACAATGTTCTGGTCGCTGGATGTACCCTCAACGATGGTCTCGCCATCAAGATAGAGTGTACCCACCTTGTTGTCTACTGACAGAACTATGTGATGCCACTTACCAAAGACGAGCTGTCCACCGTAGCCCATTCCTCTGTCGCTCGCACGACCTACCTGACCATTCTTGTTAATAAACAAATTAGCATCCGACAGATTCTCTGTATTGTTCTGCAACAGGGCGCGCCATACGTTAAAGTCAGCAACGCTGATGTACCACCCTATGGTGTAACTCGTCATCTCTTCCTGAGTGCCCAGATTGAGTTTAAACATCTCTCCAGCTTTCAGGGCAATGGCATTATCACCACTCTGAGGACCGATCACCGACGTAACCTCTATATCTTCGAGAGAATAGCTGCGGCTGCCACATACACCCGTTTCGAGCGTATATGGAGAGCCTTCTATAGAATTCTGCGTCAGATTGTTCACATCCTCAAAGTCCCAAAGGCCATCGGGCTCTGGTGCCTCGGCAGCTGCTCCGTCTTCCAACTCCACACTACTGAACAAGGGATATTCCGACTCATTCCCAAATGCATCGTAAGCTTTTACCTCCAGATAGTAATCGCCACTCGGCAGACCACTGCAATTAAAGGAAACGGAAAGTTCTTCTGGCATATCTGAATTCAGATAAGCGAAAGAATAAATGCTTTGCTTGTCCACCAAACGGCCATAGGGATTTCTGAACTCAGCCACATAGCGGAACACGTACTCTTCGTCCTGTGCCTGAGGGAAGGAGATTGTGAGCTTCCCTGCCAAAGCGTCGTAGGACGTTGCGAGTTCTTCTACGTCTTCTGACCATTCTGGAGCAGGCATACCGGTGCGATAGACTTGACCTTCAGTAGCATCAGCGGCATCGCGAACGTCGGCATACTTAAATTTGCTCCCGTCGTGAGGAGCCTCAATGAGCCAACGGCTCTGCACCCCGATTTCCTCGTCGCGATAGGTATCATAGCGCTGCACCAGTACGTCTCCATTCTGCTTTACGCTAACGATGAGTCCTTCCGTCACATACTCATAGAACTTTGGATGGATGCCTGCATCAACTACACCGGGTTCGAGTTCTGTATATGTAGTGCTACCCGTATTAATGGCCGTAAAGTAATTGTTCTTGCCCGACATAGGAGAAACGCCCTGATGAATGGAGCGTGGGTCACCCATAGGGAAATGGCTGTGGCCTGAGAAGAGTATCACCTGTGGAAACTGGTTCAGAACGCTGTTGAGCTGGGCTGAACGCCACTCACCCTCACCTGTCCAACTGGAATACATTGTATTGGTAGGTGGAACGTGCGTGAAGACGAAGATAGGCTTTCCGGGATAGTCCTCTGCAGCCTTAGCCAGCCATACACGAAGCTGTTCTCATACCTCCTGCGGATAGCCTGAAGCTCCCACATTGACTGCACCACCGTCACGCTGCGAGATGGTAATAAACGGATAGCCACCAATCTCAAGATACTGGTCGAGCGGATAGTCCTCACCGCCATTCAGCGGTGCCAGTCCCTTCATGAAGTTCTGCTGACCACTCGCGCTGTAGTTGTCATGGTTACCCATCATGAACACATTCTTTCCTACACGGGTGTTGTAGTTTTCGTCATTCAAGAATGCCGATGCCACCATTTCATACTGTGCCGCTTCGCCATTATTCGTAACGTCACCCACTACAAAGAGAGCTTCCAACGGCCCATGAGCAGTCAGATTTCTTACGGCTTGTGGCACTTTTACTTGAGCACCCTCGCCCATGTTGTTCTCAAAATGGGTATCGCTGATTACACCAAACTTCAAGACTACATCATCCTTTACGTCCTTGGAACCAACAAACCACTGTGCCTTCACCGTGCTTACTGCGAGCACGAGGGCAAACAAAAGGGAAATATTCTTTTTCATCGTCGATTCTCCTTATTTATTAATTATTACTTTAGCAGTACGACCACCTACTGTTACCACATAGATGCCCGGAGCAAGTCGAGCCGTTTTTGACATCTCTACACCATCGGCGCGAACCACACGAAAATCTGTTGTTCCCGGCACATCAATACGTCCACCGCGCACGAATATCGTGGGCTTTTCTTTCTGCGCCAACTTTACTCCCGTAGCATCTGCCAGACGGAAGGTCCAAGCATAGGGCGAACCCTGCGTTGGCTCTTCCTCTGCAATGGTCTGGCCTTGCTGCATGGCTACAAGGCCGCGTGTCTGGCCATCCGTCTCAGTCCCCACGAAGGCATACTGACCACGGCCAAGACCTGTCAGCACGAACCCCTTGCCGGCATCAACAGCCTTACCAAGCTGAACCACCTGATAGGTTCTGGCCGCTTTCGAAACTGGTTGCAAAATGTTACCTGAGTTGCGATTTACAAGATAGACAAGGCGCCCATCTTCATCGGCCTGTACGAGTTTCCACTGTTGAGAGGCCAGTTCTTCCTGAAGGGTTTCTACGCCTACAGGGAAGTCTGCACTCGTGGCGAAACGGTCGGTCATTGCCATGCCTACAGTTCCTTCGGCAGCAGAAACCACATTGTACCACACCTGGTTGCCCGAGGTGCTCATTATCGGTTTCTGAGCCATACACCCTACCGTAGGAACAAGCGCAAGCAGACCGATACATTTAATGATTTGCTGGATTTTAAGCATAACTTATTGATTTTAATAACTGAATTTGAATTTCTAATAGGTTTTGAATGATTCCGGATAACTGAGATTTTGCTCCACCTTTCCGCCAAAGAGACGTATCCATGAGCGGAAACCTTGCTGTCCGGCAGTAAATTCAAAGATGCGAGCACCATTTGGTTTCAGATTGTTGTAGACCGTATCGCAACCACTGAAACGGCCGTACATCAGGAACATGTCGCGCCACTTCAGAGCATAATCATTGTCGTGCTCATGTCCGCAGACGATGGCCTTGATGTCGCCCATCTCTTTCATTGAGACGAACAATCCGGAGTTGACTTTTGAGCAACCTGGGTCTTCGCCCATATTGCCCTTGAAGATGCGATGCGCTTCGTAGCGAGTGGCATAGGTATATTCCGGCACGGGAATATGGAAGAAGGCCAACGACGGTATGGGTTTTCCGCCATTCTGTTGGGTAAAGGCCTCACTCCGATTTCTGTACCAAGCGATCTGGTCGAAATGGATGTAGTCATAGCCCTTCATGTCTTCACGGCCTATCCAGTTGCCTGAATCAAACAGATAGAACACCCACTGTGGGCCACCACCGGCGGCTGAAAGTGTGATGATGTCGTTAGAGTCGCCGGTGATGCCCTCCACTCCTTTATTAATATTATATGGTATGGTACGAATGAGGTCCATCACCTCATGGCGATTCTTGTCGTATTCACCATCATGGTTGCCCAATGCCACGGCAAAAGGAATCTTACGGTCGACGATGGGGGCCAGTATTTCGCGAAGCGAAGGTTCGGCTGGTTTTCCGAAAATGACGTCTCCCGTATGAATCACCAAATCGGGCCGTTCAGCATCGAGCATTTCACACACATTTTTCAGTGCACGCTCTGAACGTTTATCGCCTGAGATGTAGTGGGTATCTGTCAACTGTAGGATTTTAAACTTTCCATCCTTATTAAATGTAAATCTGCGTGCAATGTCACCATCCGGCACGGAACCCGTTGAAGCCTCAGATTCTACCGCAGGCAGCGTTGAAGCGACACCATTCATGCTGATCAACGCCGATGTTCTCAAAAAATCACGTCTGTTCATTTTGTTCGTTATTTCTTAAAACCGTTTTGATATGTTGCAAGAACAAGTGCCCATCAGGGCCATCTACATTCTTTTGTGACAGCAAAATTAGAGCAGAAAGAAATGAAGAAAGGAGATATTTCGTTTAAATAATGATATATTTGTCGCATTATGATCCCTTAATCAAAGTTTTAAGCCAACACTTCAATCATAAGACGAGGAAATGTAAATGCCCTCCAATGTTTCTTATGCCCCGAGCATTGAGGATGCTGAGTCATTCAAGCTCCCCAACACTCCAGAGTGTATGCAACGATGAGAATAACGAGGAGCACACGCGCAGGTTATTGGATAAAGGGGAGAATGTAAAGTTTGAACTAAACGCGTAGAAACGGAAATCTTACGAAACGAAGAACGCCCCGAAAAGCCAAGGCCTTTTTGATATAAAAACAGATTTACGATATATCGCAAAAGTGTTGTGTATACTTAACACTTTTATTCGGTTCTCAATTACTGCTCCCCTTCCTTAACTGGCTTGGAGTAATGCCATATTCCTGATGGAAAATCTTGGAGAAATGATTAGGCAACGTGAAACCTACGCTGTAAGCTATCTCAGAAATACTGAGACCCGTGGTAAGTAGCAGATGGTGGGCACGCTTCATGCGAGCCGAACGCAGGTGTTCTATTGGTGACATTCCCGTAAGGGCTTTCACCTTCAAGTAAAGTTGAGAGCGACTCAGAAACATTTTCTCACTCAACGACTCCACATTGAAATCAGCCTCTTCCAGATGTTCTTCGATGTATTCTTTGAACTTATTCAGGAAATCTACGTCACGCGGATTCATGACCGGAGTGGATTCTGCTTGAGCTTTACCCTCAAAAAGGTCGCGCAGCATCCGACGATTGCGCAACAAGTTGTTGATCTGTGCTCGCAGATGATCGGCCGAGAAAGGCTTGGCGATGTAGGCATCAGCACCCTGATCCAGTCCCTCTATACGTTGCTGGTCAAGTGTGCGCGCCGTAAGCAGAATAACGGGAATATGGCAGGTGGCAAGTGTGGTTTTCAGCTTCTGCAATAGGGCCAGTCCGTCCATCACAGGCATCATGACATCGCACACAATGGCATCGGGCACCAGCTCAAGAGCAAGATCATAACCGGCCTTGCCATTGGAAGCCGTCAGGATGTCGTATTCGTGACTGAACAGAGAGATGAACACGTTGCATACTTCATCATTATCGTCGATGATCAGAATCTTAGGCAATTCGCCACGAGAGGGCACATCATGAGTAACCCTACGCTCATCGAGTATATTTACTTTCGACTCTGGCTCTTTCTGGTCTTCTTCCGACGGCTTTGGGAAGGGATTCAGCGGAATCACCACAGCAAAGCAGGCTCCTCCGGAAGGTACATCCTCCACGGTCACAGAGCCTCCATGAAGTTCCGCGTAGGTTTTAACCAAAGCCAAACCGATGCCCGTACCTCCTGAAGCATCGGGTGACTGATAGAAACTGTCGAAAATATGTGGTCGCGCTTCGGGCGAAATGCCTTCCCCCGTGTCGGTAACGGTAAGCGTAAAGATTTTGTCTGCTCCCTCTGACAGTTCCACCGTGATCGTTCCGCCTTGTGGTGTATACTTCAGCGCATTGCTCATGAGGTTGAAGAAGATGCTGCTCACCATCTTGCGATCGGCATGTATCTTCAGCACATTGGTTTCTATGCCAACCGAGC
Organism: Bacteroidaceae bacterium; assembly: GCA_017468985.1. Taxonomy (GTDB): domain Bacteria; phylum Bacteroidota; class Bacteroidia; order Bacteroidales; family Bacteroidaceae; genus UBA6382. The sequence continues at coordinate 7,717 of JAFUHF010000060.1, read as the reverse complement.
GAATATTGATGCACCCCTTCTCTGCTTCTAAGGAGAATAGAGGCAAATGGCTGCGCAGCAGTTCTGCCATGTCAAACCATTCGGGTTTGGGAGTCATGCTTCCGTCCGAGATCTTACGATAATCCAGAATGTCGTTCACCAGATGAAGCAGCCTGTCGGTATTACGGCCTGCAATGTGGAGCAACTTCTGCCGCTGCGCCCCCGACAGATCGGGATTACTTTCCAGTTGCTGAATGGGCGTTGCTATCAGGGTTACTGGAGTACGAATTTCATGACTGATGTTGGTAAAAAAACTGAGTTTCTGCTCCGCATCATGAGATATGCGCTGATTGAGCTGCTCCAGCGATGCATTGGTCTCAACCAGTCGCCCAGCCTGTTCTTCCATGTCTTCCCGGAGTTTCAGGTTGCGACGACTGGTTTTGTAAATCATATAGGTAGCCGCCACGAAACCCAACAACAAAACAAACAGAACGACCAACAGCATCTGAATGAGATGAAAACGCTCCGAAAGCGATGACAGATAAGTTTGCTGCGCATAAATTCTGGCACTATACTCATCAAGGGATACCTTCTGACTACTTATAATCTCTACATTATGCTCATCCATCACTCCCGTAGGAAGCACCTGGGTACGCTGAAAGGGTCTTCTTTCCAAAATGTCAATGGCCAGACGAAACACGCGATCGCCACGCGTAGGATATTCAAACGAAGCCGTCATGCCGAAGTTCTTGATGAGATTGATGGCCGAAGGTTCGGCGCTGAGGGCGTCAATGCCTACAAACCGTACGGGGTCGTCTGGATTGAGGGCATAGGTCTTGAATTCTTCATTCCACATGCCATCGGAATGAAGGAAAACCAGATCGGGCTTCTCATTGTTATTGATGTATTGATTAAACTGCCCATAAGCCACGGAGTCAAGATACTGCCCATAAGGAGAAGCTACCACCCTCATATGAGGATAGCGACTGCAAGCCGAAAGAAAACCTTCATGACGCATGATGCTGGTGGAGTCGCCCTCCTTGCCCTGTATTTCAAGTATGCGTCCACGTCCACCAAGCAGTTCGGCCACATATGACCCTACAGAAACGCCTATCTCATAGTTGTCGGCGCCAAGGAAGGCAGTATATTTGTCTGTCAGTTTTCGACCGTCTACTAAAAGAATGGGAATGCCGCTGTCATAGACTTCTTCTATGACCTGCTTAACCTGATCGTCGTAATAAGGAGAGATGATAAGCAAATCGGGATTCTTCTTGGCAAGACGACGAATCTGCCTAACCTGCGACGCTACATCATTGTCGGCATCTTCTACCACCAGACGAACATCACCACGGATCCGGGCCTCCAGACTAATCTCCTGAAGCAACTTGAGCCGCCATGAATAGGCCCCATAAAGCGACACACCTATGGTATACTGCTCACTGCGAGAGCAGGAAATCAGCAGAGAAACGATCACGAGCAAAGGCAGAAACCTGACCTTCTTCTTTAACTGGCTTGGCACAGCATGAACGAATTACGACGTAAAATTAATAAATTTATGACGAAATTGCGCTGATAGGAACAAATAAAAACAAACGAGCAACAACTAAAGTGAATTATTCGTAATTTTGCACACATAACCACCAGTCACCATGAATAAAGATTCCATCGGAAGAGCAGACTTCGCAAGCAAAGTGGGAATGATTCTGGCTACGGCAGGTTCTGCCGTAGGCCTCGGCAACATCTGGCGCTTTCCCGTCACCACGGGAAATAATGGCGGAGCGGCCTTTATCCTTATATATATATTATGCGTTATCATTCTGGGCGTTCCGCTGATGACGTCCGAGTTCGTTGTGGGTCGACAGGCCCACAGCAATACCGCCGAAGCCTTTCGTAAATTGGGAAAGGGAGCATTGTGGAAGAATGTGGGTGTATTCGGAGTCATTACTGGATGGTTCATTCTGTGCTACTACATCGTGGTTTCAGGCTGGACGCTCTCTTACTTGGTGGAAGCCGTGAGGGGAACATTTACCCAGTTGGCAAGAAGCGGAGAGGGCAAGGCCTATGAGGAACTGTTTACGGGCTTCGTGACCGATCCATACTTGCCCGTGATCTACATGGCCGTGTTTATGCTCATGTCACACTATGTGATTGTTCGCGGCGTGAAGAATGGCATAGAACGGTTTTCTAAGATCCTGATGCCCATGTTGTTCATCCTGCTTCTACTGCTGATGGTATGCTCGCTGTTTACCTCCGGTGCTCAGGAAGGGCTGACGTTTCTCCTTCAACCCGACTTTAGCAAAATCACCTTCCGCACCGTGCTCGAAGCCATGGGGCAGGCGTTCTATTCGCTCAGCATCGCCATGGGGTGCATCTGCACTTATGCGTCCTACTTTGGCCGCGACGTTCGCTTGGTAAACACGGCCTTCAAGGTAAGCACCATCGACACGCTGATTGCCATCATGGCCGGTGTCATCATCTTCCCAGCCGTATTCTCTACGGGCATCCGTCCTGATGCTGGTGCCTCGCTGGTGTTCATCGCCCTGCCCGGCGTGTTCCAGCAGGCCTTTTCCGGCATTCCAATGCTGAGCTATGTGGTTTCCGTCATGTTCTACTTTCTGCTCGTTTTGGCCACACTCACTTCTGTCATTTCACTTCAGGAGGTGGTAACGGCATGGCTCTCCGAAGACTTTAAGTTAGGCCGTGGACGCGCTGCTACGGTAGTTACCGTGACATGCATCGTGGTAGGCAGTCTGTGCTCACTCTCCATGGGGCCACTGGCCCATTTGAAGATCATGGGACGAAGCATGTTTGACTTCTTCGACTTCTTTTCCGGCCAGCTCATGCTGCCCATCGGAGGCTTCTTCACGGCCCTCTTCGTAGGATGGAAACTGGAGCGCACCCTTTTGTGGCAGCAATTGGCCTGCGGCCAGCCTCACGAAACTCACCTCCTGGCACGCATACTGATCTGCTTACTTCGCTACTTCGTCCCATTGGCCATACTGATGATTTTTCTCAGCGGCCTGGGCGTGATGCAAGTCATAGGCCTATAGCTTCACCATGAAACCATCAGGTCCCATTCCAAAAAGCAGAATCTTGGGACTGACAGGGTTAGGCATCGTCATCCTGACCATTCTGCTGCTCCTTCTGACTTATCATCTCATGCAGAGGCCACAACAGGGGGAAGCATTTGCCGATACTGACACTTTTGCCATTCCTCCTTCGTGGCAGTGGACGGAAAAAGCCCAACAGCACGAACGAGGGCAGGCTGAGCTTTTCCCTTTCGATCCCAACACGGTCGACTCCCTGAGCCTCCTGCGCCTGGGACTGAGCCCGAAGCAAACAAGAGGCCTCCTCCACTATCGGGCAGCTGGCGGAAAGTTTCGCCGCAAAGCGGATCTTCGCAAGCTCTATAGCATGACCGACTCGGACTACAAACGGTTGCAAGCCTACGTCACCATCTCTCACCCCGTACCCCTCAGGGATGCCATAAAAAACGACGTTCCACGTCATCAGCCGGCACCCGAGAATGAAGTGGTCAGAAAGCCGCTCGTCGTAGAACTTAACGAAGCCGATTCCGTCACTCTGCTCCGCATCTCTGGCATCGGTCCCTACCGAGCCCATCGTATACTGAGGTATCGCCAACTGCTGGGTGGCTATGTCAGCACGAAGCAACTCTTGGAAATTGCCCATTTCCCCGACAGCCTGCTAAAACATTTCCGCGCCGACAGCGGCAACATCAGCCCCATGAACATCAACACCATGGACTTTAAGGCCCTGCTGCGTCATCCCTACCTGAACTACGAACAGGTGAAGGTCATCAAGAACTGGCAGCAAAAGTATGGAAAACTGGAATCACTACAGCAGTTGAGCAACAGCGACGCCTTTTCGCCCGAAGATATGGACCGACTAAAACCCTACGTCGCTTTTCTTCCATAAAACAGAGGCCGAATAGGTTCTTTTTTGTACTTTTGCCCAAAACCAAACGTCTGATGAAAGTCATTAGGATATTACTTATGGGAATGGTTATGCTCTGCGCAGCATGCAGTGGTGAAGATCGCTCCGGAGAGCAACCCTTTGCCCCAACTGTAGCCATGCTGGATGCCTACGTGGAAGGACTGAGCGTCACTCTGTACGGCAGAGTATTGGCATCGCCCAACAGCAGCCTGAGCAGTTGTGGTTTCAAATATGGCAACAACGAGGGTGTAAGCACCATCACCTGCGAAAAAGCCGAAGAGTTTTTCCGCGCCCAAGTAGACAGCCTTGAACCCGGCCGATATTTTGCAGCGGCCACGGCCACCAACAAGATTGGCAGCAGCCAGAGCGACACTTTATGGTTCCAGGTGGAAGCCGATGATTAGCTGAGCCAAGATCTGAGGGCAATATCGTTAGCAGGGGCGCCATCCCTGCCTGAGAGCAAAAAGCCTTACAGGCTTTACTTTTTGTAACAGAAACGCCGAAGGCGCTATAGATTTCAGGCTGGGATTAAGCAAAGCGCAACCCCAGTTTTTGGCATTTATCAGTATATCAACCCTGCAAGGGTTGTACCTCTAACGAATTTGAAAATTATGCATTGAAATTGAAGTATCTACCTGCGCTCCTGCGTCCGGAGTTCAAATCGTCTCACGGTGTAGAGCACCTTTCCCTGCGCAAAACTGATGCGGAACTGTGCGTTACCATTCTTGAGGTTCTTCTTGGCATAGAGCTCCGCCGTATATCTTACCGCCTTGCCAGGAGCAATAGAACCCACAATGGCCGTTGGCGAAATAAGGATGTGCTTACTGTCGCTCACATCCACCACAGGGGCCACATTATAGAGCGTACGCGAACCCGTGTTGCGTATTTCAAAAACCAGCTTTGCCCTTTCGTTGGCATTGAGCCGATGGTCGTTGTTCTGATCCATGAAGCGCAGGTCTTCTATCTGCAGAGCTTCATACCCGTCAGGCACCGAAAGGCCCGTTTGGCGGTCGATGGTAGCAGAACGACGGTTCACGGAAGACGAACGACGGTTGTACTCGTCCACCGAACGCTCCTGCGTATATTCATCATACCGCCCCACCTGGGTCTGTTTCTGCTGTTTGGGGGCCGTGGCCGCTGCCCCTGCCGCACCGCCAATAATCATACCCAGCGCACGACCGGCATCGGCTCCACGAGGCCCATCCATAATTCCGCCTATGCTGGAGCCAAAGATGCCGCCCAGGGAACTCCCCATAAACACACCACCCAACTGCTCTGATGACTGACAACCGGCAAAAAGCAATACCGCCGAAACAAGTAGTACTATCGTTTTTCTCATACGGACATGACAATGAGTTTTCGACGGTAAAAGTACGCTTTTATTTTCTTATCCACAATCTTTTGCCATCAAAATCGGGACAAAACAACTAAAAAGGGGAAGAATCGTGCCATTTTGGCCATTCCCAAAGCTGCTTCAAGCGTTACTTCAGTGCCAACAACTCGTAGTGAATGCTGTCCTTGGAAAAGGGGATGCCCATGGTTTCGTCCGACGAAATCTGCGAAGCGGCCGACAGAGGAGCATCCGCCGCCGCAGTCAATCGGGCGGTATAAGACATGGTAACGGCCCCCATCAAGAAGCCGGCCACACAAGCCGCCGTAAGACCGGCCGCCCACCTCACTGAAAACCGTCGGGTCGAAGACCAGGGTGCTACTTCCATCTGGGCATTCTGGCGTTCGCGAATGCGACGGACCGACTGAATGATATTAGGATCTGTAAGTTTCATATTGCGTGATTTTTTGTTTAATGATGTTCATTGTTCTACTGATGCGCGATTTAATGGTCCCCTCTGGCAAACCCGTGGCCTGCGCCATCTGGGGAATCGTGAGTTCTTCTTCGTATCTCAGCGAAAAGAGCAGTCTCATTTCCGAAGGGAGCTCGTTCAGAACGCGCTCCAGCAATTCGTCAAGTTCCTCCTGCTCCATTTCCAAGTCCACAGGAGGAGTACTTCCCTCCACTTCAGCCTCCACCTGTGCCACATAATCCGCCTCTGCCTGATGGTGGCGGTAGGCGTTGCGGCAAAGGTTATAGGCAATGGTAAACAGCCAAGTAGCCACATTGCACCCCTCGCGGTAGCTATGGCGCGCGGCATAGGCACGGAGAAAAACGTCCTGCGTAAAGTCTGCTGCCACGTCGGCCTGCCCACCCAGCTGGCGAAAAAAGAAGCCTTGAAGCCTACGGGCAAAGCGGTGATAAAGCTCCTCAAAAGCCTTATCACTGCCCTGCTGGCAACGGTACATCAAGTCTTCATCCGACAGATGCCGTCCTTGAGTTCCAAACCATTTCATTTATCCAACAGTCTGAGATACTTATACTTCTCTTCTCCAGAAAGATCCGTCTGATTAATTCCCTGTGTCAACGTTTCGTAAAGCCACTGGTAGCGCTTACGGTCGTGCTTCTTGTAGTAAGGCAACAAGTCGCTGCACAACACGGCATAGTTGGCCGTCAGCCTGCTGTTGGTTGTCCATTCGCGCGGAGTGAAAGACTGGCGCAGATAGTCCAACAGATAGCGCTCCTCCACATTGCGCCGCTTCACGGCACGGTTATCGTAGAGTCGGGTGGAATACTTCATCACGAGCCCTTCGTTATACAGGCTGTCCGTCCACGTAGGCACCATGTCCTTGATATTGAAGGCCGAGAAGTAGAGCGAACGTGTGGTATGGTTCCTGATGGTTTCCATGAGTTGCTGGTAATAGGCCTCGTATGCCTCCTGACTCGTAAGCGGACGCAAGGGTTCTGGCACAGGGCCAAGCCCCAACTTCTTGAACACATATTCCGCATAGTCCTTTGCAATCAGCATGGGGAAACAAACGATGATCTTGTCCTTATGCACCTCCTTGCCATACTGCAGCAACAGCTTCGGAATGATGGAAGCATCACCATTTCCCACATATATGCCTCCTTCGTCCATTCCCTGCAGCTCATTGTAGTTGTATTGCAATATGGCCGGTGAATAGCTTCCCGTTTCGTAATACTGCCGCGCCATTTCCGAAAGACGATTCATCTGGGCCGTCAGCAGCAGGTAACCCACCCACGTATCATAGTCATCGTGCCCTTGGGGTAAACGGCGGAGGGCTTCTTCTGCCGCACGAACAGATTCCGGCGAACCCTGATTGTAACGATAGGCGCATTTATAATAGGTATAAGTGTTGGGTATGGCCCGTTTCATCGACTCCAGCAATTGCTGCTCCTCACTGTCGTTGCGATCGTGAAACCATTGTGCATATCGCGTGGCATTGTAATAGTTGTCCCACGCCTCTTCATCGTGAGGTCTTTTCGCCACTTCTTTCTTCCACAGTTGCGACTGCGTAGCATAATATGTGGAATCCTGCTGTTTGACCACATACATTTTGATCTTCTCCGGCTTTTGCGCCCACGTCCATCCAGAAAGTAGCGTAACGCCTAACATCATTGCGAAATGTTTCATACTGTTTTGCATTTTTGGATTTTGTTTTCGTTTTGTGATTTACATTGCAGCATACACTCCACTATCGAAATCGTTCCATCATCTTCGAAATTTTTTGTTCATATTGAATACAATATCCTTCTTATAATCAACAAAAGTAACACTTTCTCAGGGAATACAGTTTAAGGAACACAAGGAGTTAAAGTAAATCCAAATTTCACGTTCCATTCAGACTATACAAGTATCGTATAGGCAGATTTACACGTGCTAATTGGGCACCACAAGTATAGTGAAGGCAGATTTACACGTGCTAATTGGGC
>JAFUHF010000059.1 GCA_017468985.1 Bacteroidaceae bacterium | reverse complement strand
CGACTATTTTCAGCCCATCCTGAACGCCATCCGAAAGGCCGGCTTCAAGGGCATCGTCTGGGCTCCGGGCACGGGATGGCAGTCCCACTATGAAGATTACGCCGCCCATCCCCTACGCGACAAGAACCTGGGCTATGCCGTCCATGTTTATCCCGGCTGGTATGGTGCCTCCGACGACCACTGTGCTTCTGAGGACTTTATTCGCCAGTTCGGAGAGCAGGTTCCCGTTTCCCGAACCCATCCCATCCTTATTTCTGAAGTCGACTGGAGTCCCGAGGTGCCCGGAAAGGGCCATCCGAACGAGTGGGGAGCCTGGGTGCCGGGCAATATGGGAACGTGGGCTACTGCTTCCACTTCCCGATGGGGCAGGGCTTTCAAGGCAGTGCTCGACCATTATGGCAATCTCTCCATGACGCTTACCAGCACCGACGATTATCTTGACCTTGACGCCTACCTTCGTGACTCCACCGTCCTCCCGGCTTTCGGAGCCCATCCCGAAGCCTGCGCGGCAGCCTGTTTTGAGTGGTACCGCGACTACGCCCGAAGGCAGACCTTCCGATAACGTTTCTTATCTCCTTATATATAATAATACATAGCAGCTTTATGTCATCATACAACTTTGACCAACTGATAGACCGCCGCCACACCGGCGCGCTCAAGGTAGATGCCTTGACCGAGCGTTACGGCAGACCCGACCTCACTCCGCTCTGGGTGGCCGACATGGATTTCCTCACTCCGCCCTTCATCACAGAGGCCCTCAAGGCCCGTTTGGAGCATTCCCTCTATGGCTATACCCTCACTCCTGAGGCCTACTGGGAATCCATACGCCGCTGGCTCTGGGACCGCCACCAGTTCAGCGTGGAACGGAAGTGGATGAGCTACATTCCAGGTATAGTCAAGGGCATTGGCATGGTGGTAAACGTGTTTACCGCCCCCGACGAGAAGGTCATCATCCAGCCGCCCGTCTACCACCCCTTCCGCCTCACTCCCCTGGGCAACCGGCGCGAAGTGGTCTATAATCCCCTCATTCTCCGCCCCGACGGAAGCTACGACATGGACTTCGACCAGCTCTCTCGGGTGGCCGATGAGAAGTGCAAGGTGCTCATCCTCTCCAATCCGCATAATCCTGCCGGCATCGTATGGCCGCGCGCCACGCTGGAGCGGCTGGCAGACTTCTGCTACGACAGGGGCATCATTGTCATCTCCGACGAAATCCATTGCGACATGACTCTCTTCGGTCACAAGCATACGCCGTTTGCCAGCGTATCGGCCAAGGCCGCTGCCCAGAGTATCACGTTCGGTGCACCCTCCAAAACCTTCAACATTGCAGGCATTGTAAGCTCCTACAGCATCGTGCCCAACCCTCAGCTGCGCCGCAGGTTCTACGGCTGGTTAGAGGCCAATGAGTTAGGCGACCCCACGATCTTCGCCCCCATAGCCACCATGGCTGCTTTCTCGCCTGAAGGCGAAGCCTGGCGCAAGGAGCTCGTGGCCTATATAGAGGAAAACGTGAGGTGCGTGGAGCGCTTCTGCCGTGAGCAGCTTCCGCAGGTCAAACCCCTCCGCCCCCAGGCTTCTTTCTTAGTGTGGCTCGACTGCCGAGGCCTGAATCTCTCGCAACGGGAGCTCAACGACCTGTTCGTCAACAAGGCCCATCTTGCTCTCAACGACGGAGAGATGTTCGGACGCGAGGGCATCGGTTTCATGCGGCTCAATGTGGGCAGCCCACGCTCGGTGATCGAGCGCTCGCTCCTTCAACTCAAAGACGCCGTCCTTGCCCTATGAATTCCTTGCTTAGAAAACTCGTGCCCACGCTCTGCTTGTCGCTTCTGCTGGCTGCGGCAGCCCTGACCGCAGGGTGTGCAGTGGGCAAGGTGCCCGAATTTGCCCGAAACGGGGTGGTCAACAGCCACGTTCGCGACACACTTTTCGTCAACCTGCCTCAGTTTGAGAACGAATGGGTAAAAGTCAGCATACGCACTACTCAGGTGGACTATGTGGCACGCGAAAGGGTGGAAAACGGACGTGCGTGGTTCCTCATTGGCAGCCTGCCAACGGGTGAATACACCGTGTGGATAGACTTTGCAGGCTACAGCTTTCCTCAGCACATCTGGCACGAGGTTACTTATTAGTTTTCTTTTTACGTTCGGTTGGTCAGCATTCCTCCCCTGAGGCTTGGGGCTGATGCCCGAAGGACGGAGAGGGCTGGAGAATGCGTGGGAAAAATGTACCAAGTGTAGGTTGTTGTCATATTCCTCACCGCCAGGGCGGAGCTTCCCTACGCTTAGGGGAGCAGCTTGCCTGTTCTTGAAGATTAACGGGCGGACGGACGGGGGAGGCGCAAAAGAAAAGAAGCGTACCTCCCGGTATGCTTCTCTCAGATCACAATCATTAATTCAATATACTATGAAAAGACTCTTTCTCTTGTTGCTGATGCAAAATTACACCCTTTCTTCGCCTCTGAAAGGTTTTTAATTAAATAACATGGCGTTTATAGCGTTATTTAGCAATATGGAGAAATGAAGTTGTTGTTTTGTTAAGTTAATGGGTAAACAAAAACCCTGAGCCAAGGGTGGCTCAGGGAAAATTTCGTGCTTTGAGGACTGCAACCAGGATGGATTATCCCTGCACGGCAGCCTCCTCGGTCTGTCCTGCAGTGGTGTCGGGCGTTTCCACTTGCTGGTCGTCCTGAACCGTGGGTTCGGCGGCGTTGCCAGGGGTGGTGTCGCTGGTGTCGGTGGTGCTGTCGGCCTTTCCGTCAGCTCTCTTGTTAGAGGCAATGACGGATTGCTTGTAAAACATCACTCTCTGATTCTGGGCGTCGATGAATGCGTCGTAGTCCGTCGTCTTTTCAACTCTGGCCAGGGCATTCACCTGCGCTGCAAACTCTCTGTAGGCTGTGATGGCCTTCTGCCTGCTCTCCCAAATGTGGTAAGTACCTCTCTGGGGCTTGGCGGCAGTCCTTTTTTTCGTCACTTTTTCGAGTTCGTCGTGCTGGTGCATGAGTGCCTTCACCCAGAGGTCCAGGTTGAGGGCCTTCACGTCGCTGACGTACTCATCAGACGAGAGGTCTTCCGTCAGGTTGTGGATAAAATTCAGCAGATCCATCTTCTCCATGGAGGGTCTGATGCCATAACTCTTGAGCAAAAGCATGAGCTTGTAGGCGCTTTTGCTCATGGCATCGCTGGGAGCGCTGATGTTCATGCTCTTGACGATGTTGTACATGGCACTGTAGATTTTTCCAAGTTGTTTCTTGGTTTCCTTGATCTCAACAGTGAGATCGCTGGTCTTGACGAGCTTTATCTGCACGTCGAGTTCCTCGTTAGCCTTTTGCATGGTGCTAATTTCGGTTTCCAGCTTTACTGACACCTTCTCGTCGGCCTGTGCAGCCGTGAGGGCGTCCATGATGAACTGCATCACCTGTGGACTGTGCAGTTCGGAAAAGTTAATAGATTCAATCGATTTCATAAAAAATAAATTTTAATAGTGAAACATATATGGTTGCAGCCTCCGAAAGGCTTCGGGCTGCACGAAACTTTCTTTTCCACAGCTTTTCGGGGGCCGGGCAGGGCCGGTGGAGCCCCGATGGGGGCTGCTCACCTGCCGTGTGGGGCCGGTAGAGGCTCCGCCGGCTTTTCTCAGGGGGTGAATCTTCTCGGCCGATGCTCCGCCGGCCTGCCCCGTGGGGTGAATGTCCCCGACTGAGGCTCTGCCGGCGTTTCTCGGAGGGTGAGTTTCATGAACCGACCCTCGTTCGGCCCGATTCACACGCTGAAAAGGGTGGAGTGACCCCCGAATGGTGAATCTTCTTCACGATGTCAAACTGCTTACGGGTGGAATCACGTTTCCGTCCCGACGGCTGCCCATGGGCAGCTGTCATCTGACGTTTCCAGCCCTCCTGGGCAGGATGCACACGCAGTGTGCCTCGGTTCGGAGCCGGCACGAAAGGCCGCTCTTGGGTCAGATCACTTTGGGCTGGTGGCCCTGACAGTTGGCTATACCATTACTGGTAAGAATCTTGGTGGGAATGACCATTGCCACGGGGTGGCAAGGAAATGTTTACATAGTAATGCCCACTTTCCATTTTCAATTTCGGTGCAAAGGTAAGTAAAAAATCTGAAATAGGCAAGCTTTGGAGGTTTTTTCTTAAATAATGTAGACCATAAGGGGTAGGCCGATGGAGGTATGATATAAATAAGGTATAAGGAGGAGTCCTGCCTCAGGTCAGGGCCTTCGGGTTCAGAGGCTTACCACGTATTCGTGGAGGGCCTTGTAGAAGGGGGAGCTGCTCAGGGTGTGGGCATTGCCCAGAATGATGAGCTGATGACGGGCACGGGTCATGGCCACGTTCATGCGGCGCAGGTCGGAGAGGAAGCCTATCTGGCCGTCGTCGTTGGAGCGCACAAGGGAGATGATCACCACGTCGCGCTCCTGTCCCTGAAAGCCGTCAACGGTGTTGACGCTGATGGCGCTGCGATAGGGACGCAGGGCCTTTTCGGCGCGGATGAGCTTGCGCAGCTGGGCCACCTGAGCCTTGTAGGGCGAAATGATGCCGATGTCTATGCCCTCCTCGGTCATGTGCTGGTGGCCTGTTTCTTCCACAAAGCGCAGCAGGCAGTCGATGGTGAGCTGTGCTTCCACGTCGTTGACGCGGCCGTAAGTTTCGCCCACGAAGCGTTCCTTGGCATCGAGCTCCGAGGTGTCAATCCAGATGATGGGCTTGTTGAGTTCCAGGATGCTGCGCGACCTGACGGAGGGTGAGCACTTGATTCTGCCCTCGTAGAACCACTCGGAGCTGAAGTGCATGAGGGTTTCGTTCATGCGATACTGCGTGTCCAGCAGGGTGACGGCGTCCGGGCAGCTTTCCACAATGGTCTCCATGAGGGTTTTGGCCAGTCCGCGCCGCTCGGCTTCGATGTTCTTGATAGTAGGGGGCAGCTGCTGGTGGTCGCCGGCCAGAATCACGCGGTCGGCCTTGCGGATGGCTATCCAGCAGGCGGCCTCCAGGGCCTGGGCGGCCTCGTCGATGAAGAGGGTGTGGAAGTGCATGCCATAGAGCAGGGGACTGCCGGCTCCGGCCAGGGTGCAGGCTATGACGCGCACGTTTTCGAGCACCTCCTGACGGATGCGTGCCTCCAGATCGGTCTGTCTGTCGCGCAGGCGAGCGATCTTCTGGTGCAGGCTCTCGCTTCTGCCTCGGGCAGAAGCCTGGAGCTGGCGTATGGTGCGGCGAATGGCCCAGAGGTCGGGGTAGTCGGGATGGTTTTCCACGCTGCGCTCGTAGGTGAAGGAGAGCATCTTGTCGTTGACGCGCGTCGGGTTGCCCATGCGCAGCACACTGATGCCTCGGTCTACGAGCTGCTCGCTGATCCAGTCAACGGCCATGTTGCTCTGGGCGCAAACCAGCACCTGGCTTTCCCTGCGCAGCACTTCGTAGATAGCTTCGAGCAGCGTGGTGGTCTTGCCCGTGCCTGGGGGACCGTGGACCACGGCCACGTCACGGGCGCGGAGTATCTGGTTGACGGCTCTCTCCTGCGTGGCGTTGAGCCAGGGGAAGGGCACGTGGGGCAGTTGCATCCAGGAGGCCTTGACGGAGGTGTGGAACACGTCGCGCAGCTGGGCCAGGCGGTTGCCCTTGGCATGGATGACCTCATTGAGAGCCTGAAACATGAGGCGGTAGGTTTGCTCGTCGAAGTAGAGCTGCACGCCCACCCTGGCCTTGTCCTGAAGCACGTAGACCGGCTCTTGGGAAGGGAGTGCCACCACCATGCGGTCGTCTTCCACGTAGCTCACGGTGCCGAGCGTGGGGTAGTAGGTGATGCTGCCCGAGGCATCTTCGCTGAAGAAGCATACGGGCTTGCCTGGCTCAAAGTTGTGGGTGATGTCGTGGTCCTGCTTGCGGAAAATTTCCGTCACGAAGCGGCCCAGGGCATTGTAGTAGCTGCGCCCCAGGCTTATGGGAAACCAGCACAGGCCGCGTTTCACCTTGCGGCCGATGCCCATCACGCGAGTGTCGCGTTGAAACTCCTCACGCTCGTAGTCATACTCCATGCGCAGGAGTTGCTGCTGAAGGGTGAGGGAGCTGATGGACATAATGGGGAGCTGGTGGGGAAAACTTTCGGGCCCAGTGGCGTGCTAATAGCTCCAGGCCGAGGTGCCGAGAGAGATGGTAACGAAAACGTTGTCGGTGAACTTCATGTTGAGGGCTCCGCCCAGGTAGTGCTCGCGGTGGATGGACTCTCGGAGCGGCCGGGAAGTGGGGTGGACCATTTCCTTGTAACCTTCAAGGCTGAGGGAAACTTTGTCGCTCAGCTGATAGCCCACGCTGCCCAGCAGTGCGGCCTCGTTGAGGTGGCGGCCGCCCCATGAGAGCTGCGAGGTTTGCACGCCCAGGGTGTAGAACAGGGGACTCGATGGCTGAGAAGCGTAGACCATGCCCAGACTGCGGCCAAAGCCCACACCGCTGGGGCTGCCGTGGCCCGTGCCCACCGTAGCGCTGAGCGAGAGCTGCGTGTTGAGCCCGGGGTGGAGCATCCAGAGGCCCATGTCGGGACCGCACCAGTAGGGAAAGGCGTTGCTCAAGGGGGCAGAGAGGCTGACGCTGTCGGCTGCCACCTCAGGGGAGGGCTCTGTCGTCTGGCTCCGGAGGCCTGCGGCCCAGAGCAACAGCAGGGGGAGGAGAATCCATCGGTTCATGATGCAAATATACGAAGAAAAGGCCATAGCCGCCCCTCCTTTTGCACTCCTTAACGCTTCACGAGGCCCAACGGCTCCCGGGGAGCAAAAATTATTGGCCGTGCAGGCTTGCTCATCAGCAGGTTATTCGTAATTTTGTCCAAAATATCAGTAAGCACCATCCTATGGAGAAGTATGCAGACTACATCAGGCGCATAGAGATCATGAGCCTCTGGAGTGGGAGGAACCACATCGTGTGGCAACTGCGGCCCGACGTCAACATCCTGAGCGGAGTGAATGGCGTGGGAAAGAGCACCATTCTTAACAAGATCATCAGCCAGCTGCGCCACCGGAGCGACAAGATCAAGAACGGCAGCGTGCCCGGCGTACAGTTAGAGTTCGCTCCCGACGACGCTACGGGCGTGAGGTTCGACATCATCAGGAGTTTTGACAACGGCCTGATTCCCGGTTCACTCCTGGCCAAGATTGGCGACGAGAACATTCGCTCCGAACTGGACTGGAAGCTCTACGAACTGCAGCGCAGATACCTGGACTACCAGGTGAACGTCGGTAACCGCATGATTGAACTCCTCACCAGCGGCTCGCCCGACGCTCAGGAGCAGGCCATGAAGGCCTCGCAGGCCAAGACTCGCTTTCAGGACCTCATTGACGAGCTGTTTCAGGAAACGCGCAAGAAGATTAACCGCAGCAGTAACGAGCTGCAATTCCTGCAATACGGAGAAAAACTCCCTCCATACGCCCTCTCATCAGGCGAGAAGCAAATGCTCGTGATTCTGCTCACCGTCCTACTGCAAGACGGGAAGAATTACGTGCTTTTCATGGACGAACCAGAGGTGAGTCTCCACATTGAGTGGCAGGAGAGGCTCATCAACATCGTACGCAGCCTGAACAGCAATGCTCAGATCATTCTGACGACTCACTCTCCAGCCGTGGTGATGAACGGGTGGACTGACGCAGTGACCGAAGTGACCGACATCACCCTGCAGGATGGCTAAACGACTCACCGAACACATTACCACCAACTATCTGGGGGCCGCGCAACGCCTCACCTCGAAACGTGGACGGAAAAAAATCGTGGTCTATGTTGAAGGCTACGATGACATACTGTTCTGGCGCTCCCTCCTAAGCGAGGTGGAGAACGACCGATACTTTTTTGAGGTGATGCTACCCTCGCGCAACTCCCTCCTGAAGGGTAAGAAGAGTGCGCTCATGAATACCCTCGGATGTGGACTGGGGCAGAACATGATAGCCTGTGTGGACGCCGATTATGACTACATGATGCAGGGCGCCACAGAGGTTTCCAAGATGGTTTGCGAGAATCCGTACGTGTTTCACACCTACAGCTACGCTATTGAAAACTTTCAGTGCTACGGCCCGGCCCTGCACAACGTTTGTGTAATGGCCACACTCAACGACCGCAGCCTGTTCGACTTTGAAAGTTTCCTCCTGGCGTGGTCCAAACTGGCGTCCCCCCTTTTTGTGTGGTCCATATGGTGCTACCGCAACAAGCAGCACACTGTTTTTTCGATGGTAGACCTGTGTCAGGCCGTGAGCGTAAGCGACTTCAACCTGCAAAACCCCGAAGCAGCCCTGGCCAAGGTGGCCCGGAAGGTGAATGTAAAGGTGGCATGGTTGCAGCGCCGTTTCCCAGAGGCTAAAGGCCACTATCAGACCCTGCGCGATGAACTCAGGGAACTGGGAGTGACTCCCGAAACCACCTACTTCTACGTCAGAGGCCACGATGTGGCCGAAAAGGTGGTGATGCCCCTGCTGGAGGAGGTGTGTACCGTGCTCAGAAGGGAGAGAGAGCGGGAAATACGCCGCTATGCCAATCATAACACCCAGCGCCTCAACGAACTGGCCGGTTATCAGCACTCCTCAGCCTCGCCCACCGAAATGCTGAAGAAACATACCGAGTACCGACAGGCGCCCCTCTATCGCCGCATTGTGGAAGACGTAAAACGCTTCCTGGATCACCTGGACGAGCCTCAGCCTAACGCTCCCATACTCATGCGCGAGCCTTCCGCGGAGCGCAAAACGGCCGCACAATAGACAAAAAACCTGCCCCACGAGGGGGCAGGGAAAACACTCATGGCATTTTTACTCCTACTTATTTTATTCTTAATGTAGTACCCGTGCTGCTCTTGGCCGTAGTGGCTGAAGCAGAGGAACTGCCATACTTCTTCTTGATGGAAGGCAGATTTTTCTCTATATCGGCAATGCGCGTGGCATCGCTGGGGTGAGAACTCATCAATTCAGGCACGCTGCTTGTTCCGCTGGAGGACATTTTCTTCCAGAAGGTAATGGCTACGTCGGGATTGTAGCCTGCAATCGTCATGAGCACCAAGCCCATGTAGTCTGCCTCGCTCTCATGCTTGCGCGAGAAGGGCAGCATCACGCCATACTGCGATCCAAGGCCGAATACCTGTCCTGCCACGCTTTGTGTGGCGGCACTTTTGTTGGCCAGAGCAGCGCTCAGGATATTTGCACCGTATTGGGCCACTACCTGCTGGCTCATTCGCTCATTACTGTGCTTTGCAACGGCATGCGCCACCTCGTGGCCGAGAACCACGGCCAGTTCGTCGTCTGAACCAATGATGTTCATCAGTCCTGAGTAGACCACAATCTTGCCACCGGGCATGCAGAAGGCATTGAGCTCGTTATTTTCGACTAGATTGAACTCCCAGGCGTAATTCTGCAGTTCAGAAGCCTTGCCGTTGTCTCGCAGATAGGTTTCAGTGGCCGCAGCAATCTTCTTGCCTACTCGGGTGACGACTTCGCTCTGCGTTTTGTTGCCGGAGACCTTTGCACTGCTCATATAACTCTTGTACTGCGTGAGGCTTGATGAGAGCACGTCGGATTCAGATACGAGGTTGAGCTGTTTGCGCCCTGTGATGGGCACACTGCTGCAGCCATAAAGGAGGGCTGCAGCCGTTACCATTAAAAGGAGGTATTTTTTCATGATGGGATAATGTTTGTTGTCGTTGTTGAGAAAAGAAAAACTGAAGCGAGGCTATAGGATGTAGTCATCCACCACGTCGTTGACAAAGTCCACGAAGGGCTGGGCCACACTGAACTGTCGGAGCACCTCGTCCATCCAGTTCTTACGGGAAAAGAAGCTGTCGGACAGGTGGTGGGTAACGCAGTAGTTGCGGCACTTGAGGTATTCGGGGTGGGCAAAGTCGCGCGGCAGGCCTGCAGGCAGCGTTTTCAGAGGGTCGAAGGTGATGCTCGGATAAAGTTCGCGGAAAGCAGGGGCCTCCACCATCTGGGTGAAGCTTTCCTCCTGCTCAATAATGGTGTGGCGAAGGACGTTGAGAATCTTGGTGGGCAGCCAGTAGCAACCCGAGGCTACGAGGCAGCTTCCGGGCTCCAGATGGAGGTAGTAGCCGCCGTGTTCGGACTTTTTGCCCCGTGCATTGACGTAAACGCCGAAGTGGCGTTTGTAGGGCGACTTGTCAGGAGAGAAACGCGTGTCGCGGTAGAAGCGATAAGTGCAGTCTTTCACGGTGAGATGGGCCAGGCTCTCGTCCATCTGGCCCAGACGAACGATGAGGTCGGCGGCGATGGTTTCAAAAAGCTGTCGGGCCTCGTCGTAGCGGTCGCGATGGTCCTGAAACCAAGGGCGGTTGTTGTTGGCCGCCACGTCGGAGAGGAACCGGAAGATGAGGGGAACGTTGTAAGGAGGTGTCATGTTGAAAATCTGATGAATGAAAATGATGATGAGGGCTCGGGCGGCCTTTCAGGCTCAGCCCTGACGGAGGTGGCCCTCCTTGTCGATTCGAATATGGTAGGTTTTACCCTTGACGGTGGGGAAGGTGAGGGTTTGCTGCCCATAGCGAACGCTGCACTCCACTCCGCTCAGCGAACGGATGCTGGCACGAAGGAGCCTGCCTCCTTGCCAATGGATGTTAACCGAGAAATTTCCCCTGGCGCGGAGTCCGCTCACGCTTCCAGTGCTCCAAGCATCGGGGAGCGCCGGTAGGAGATGGAGAAAACCCATGTGGCTTTGGAGGAGCATCTCTGTGACACCGGCTGTGCCGCCAAAATTTCCGTCGATCTGGAATGGGGGATGCATGTCCCAGAGGTTGTCGGCGGTGCCGTTCTTCAGGAGATTGCCATAAAGCGTGTAAGCATGGTTGCCGTCGTGTAGACGGGCCCACTGGTTGAGTTTCCAACCCATGCTCCAGCCTGTGGCACCGTCGCCGCGGTGGGTAAGTACTGTGCGCGAGGCCTGGGCAAGGTCTGGAGTGGTCACGGGACTGATGGTATGGCCCGGGTGCAGGCCAAAAAGGTGGTTGACATGGCGGTGGTGGTCGTTGGGATCGTCAATGTCGGTGCTCCATTCCATGAGCTGGCCGTAGCGACCGATTCTGTAGGGCACCAGATCCCTCAACACGGCCTTCCACTCCGCTACTTCGGCAGCGTCGGTGGACAACGCAGTGGCGGCGTCGATGGCATTGAGCAAAATTTCCCTCACCACGGCATGGGCGAAGGTTACTCCTTCGTCTACTTCTCCATGTTCGGGTGACGTGCTGGGCGCTGCAGTGAGTGAGCCGTCTGGTTTGCGCCACAGATAGTCGCACGCAAACTGCGCGGAACTCTTAATGATGGGGTAACCTTCGTTCTGGAGCCATGAGAGGTCGCGCGTGAAGTCGTAGTATTCCCACAAATGGGTGGAGAGCCAAGGACCGACTATCGGGCAGAGGTTATACGACATGTGGGGATCGCGCAAGGGAGCCGTGAATCCGAACGGATTGGCCGAAATAGACGTGGTCCACCCTCGTGCATCCCAATATTTGCGCGCAGTAACGCTGCCGGGCTTGACTTGGGTCTTTATGAAGTCCGTGAGCGGCTGGAAGCACTCTTGAAGATTGTCGCAAAGGGCTGGCCAATAGTTCATCTGGATGTTGATGTTGTTATGATAGTCGCAATGCCATGGACCATCGATGTTGTTGAGCCAAATGCCTTGCAGATTGGCAGGGAGAGACCCTTGTCGGGAGGATGCAATGAGCAGATAACGGCCGAACTGGAAGTAGAGGGTCTCTAAATAGTGGTCGGAAAGGCCGTTGCGGTAGTCGGCGAGGCGCTGGGCCGTTTCCTTATGGAGGTCCACGGCCTGATTGTCTGAAATATGGAGCTTGACGCGGTTGAACAACTGGCCGTAGTCGTCAAGATGGCGGCGGAGCAGCTTGGACCATCCTAAGGCGGAAGCTCCGTTGAGCCACTGACGCGTGTTGACATCGGGATGCTCGCCAACGTAGGCCTTGGGATCGCTGAAATCGGGGTCGAAGTTCATCTTGTAGTCCGTATCGGCCGTGAGCAGGAATACGACTTCGTTTGCTCCACGCACGGTGAACCGGCCATGGTCGTTGCTCAGGGTTCCGCCCTGCACAATGGCCTTGATGCGGATGACGAAGTGCATGTCGTTATTGTCGAGCATGGCGTCGTAGACAAGTTCATCGCGGCCCACGGGGGTAAGGCTGCCGGTAGCCAGGGGATTGTCGTGATAGGTGAGCTCCAGGTTTTGCATGCCCTTAAGGTTGGCCGTGAAGCGCAGGGCCAGCACGTTGTCGGGGTAGGAGCAGAAGGATTCGCGGAGGTAGGTAACGCCGTTGTGGCGGAAGCTCACGGTAGTCATGGCCGAATCGAGGGAAAGCACGCGTCGGTAGTCTTCTGCAAGCTGTGGGGAGAGACCGGTCTGGACGTGGAGCTCGCCCATGGAGGTGAAAGTACCGAAGCGCCAGGGCTCCTCATCCTTTGGTTCGTAGGAAATAACGCCGTTCATGCCTTCGGAGCAGAGACGGGCAGCTTCCTTGGGGTTGCCTTGGAGGAAGGCATTGCGTATTTGCTGCAAGGTGCCGTTGTGGGCAGCATCCTTATTGACATTCCAGTAGTAGGAAGGGCCGCCCTTGGTGTTGGGACCGCCCAGCCAGAGCGATTTTTCGTTGAGGGAGATGCGCTCGGTGTCAATCACGCCAAAAATAGAGGCACCCACGTTGCCGTTGCCGATGGGGAGCGAGGCATTTTCCCAGTAAGGGTCTATGGTGGCGGCATTGCCATAGCCAATAGGCACCTTGCCATGGTAGCCCTCAGGTTTTCCGGCGTACCAGGGGAGTGCGCCCTTGAGCGTTGTGGGTTGGTTGAAGCGGATTTGCAGTGGAGCAGAGGTGGATGAAGACTTTTTTCCACTGACGGGAGAAAAACACACCACGGCCAGCGCCGCCATGAACGCAAAACGCACGAAACGGGAGGTGGTCTTATACATTATTATATAGTATAGGGCAGAAACAACATTGAATGTCGTTGCAAAAGTACATAAATCCCATCAGATGAAGATGGTTGGAAACACTTTTTCATCCTGAAAGGCTGAAGCAGAGGCGAAGCACCGTTTCAGAGACGTTGGAAGGGAGCTGCAGGAAGTCGTTCAGTGCAGGGCCACGATGGCACGCGAAGAACGCTTGTAGGTTCGGAAGGCTGAGCCGCATTGGCTTGACAGGCGATGGCCAAGGAGATTGTACAGGGATAGGGAACTCTCCGACAGCGATGCCGAGGCGGAAGTGGGGGAGATGCCGGAGGTGGTTACAGCAAAGTTGCACACTACCGGACGGTGGTCACTGGCTATAGGCTCGTCGACGATCTCGTATGAACCGGCTGTAACGTTGCCAAAGGGGCGGTAGTAGGCAATGTAGTCGATGCAGCTGTTAGGATTATTGTCGTTCACCGTTTTTTCGAAGCCGGCATTGAGCGGCTGGAAATGGCCCATAAAGGCCTGCATGAAGGCGGACTTGGGCGAAGCATTGAAGTCACCGGCTATGAAGAAGGGTTTCGATGACCGCTTGGCCTCCTCCAGAATGATGGGCAGCGATTCCATGCAATACTGTCCGCCATCGAGATGGGTGCAGGAAAAAACAAATGACGAGAACTCGCACACGAGCAATACGCGCTTTTCATTTCCCGGTAGAGGTATGCGCCTGACGGACAATGGCGTTTCTTTTGAAAGAATGCCCACGCCATAGGCTCCTCCACGGTAGGGAATGGCTCGCGCATAGGTGTACTTCATGCGCAAGGGGGCTGCAATCCTCTGCAGCTGGTAGGTACCGTCGGTGCGCGTGGTGACACTGTCCAACTCCTGTATGGCCACCACATCTGGGGCGGCGGAGCGGATGACCTGACACAGGCGCGAATAGTCTATCTTGCCGTCAAGGCCCTCGCAATGGTGGACATTATAGGTCATGGCGCGAAAAGCCTCTGCCTGCGGCTGTGCCATAAGGGCTGACAGCGGTAGGAATAACAGTAACAGGAGAAAATGCTTCATAAAGGAGGGGATAAGGGCCGGACTACTTGAGGTTGCCGACTTTGATGAGGTATTCAGCGATCTGCACGGCATTGAGGGCTGCACCCTTGCGTATCTGATCGCCGGTGAGCCAGAAGGTGAGCCCATTGGGGTGGGCAAGATCCTTGCGAATGCGTCCTACGTAGACATCGTCCTTGTCGGCCGTGAAAAGCGGCATGGGATACTGCTGCCTGGACGGCTCATCAAGCACGGTGAGGCCTTCGGCATGCTGGAAAGCCTCGCGAGCGGCCTCGGGGCTGACGGGAGCTTCGGTTTCGATCCACACACTTTCGGAGTGGGAGCGCAGAGAGGGCACGCGAACGCACGTGGCACTGGTGAGTACGTCGCTGTGCATGATTTTCTGCGTTTCATGATACATCTTCATCTCCTCTTTGGTATAATCATTATCCAGGAAAACGTCCACCTGAGGTATCATGTTGAATGCCAACTGGTGAGGAAATTTCGTTACTGTTATGTTCTCTCCGGCCAGGGCCTGACGATATTGTTCATAGAGTTCTTGCATGGCGGCTGCGCCTGCTCCGCTGGCTGCCTGATAGGTGGACACGTGGATGCGCTTGATGTGGCTGATGGCCTCAATGGCCTTCAGGGCTACCACGAGGATGATGGTGGTGCAATTAGGGTTGGCTATCACTCCGCGAGGGCGCTGGAGGGCATCTGCAGCATTGCACTCGGGTACCACGAGGGGTACATCGCTGTCCATACGGAAGGCGCTCGAATTATCGATCATCACAGCGCCGAAACGAGTGATGTCCTTTTCGAATTCCTTGGACGTTCCGGCTCCTGCAGAGGTGAACGCCACGTCTATGTCCTTGAAATCGTCCGTACCGTGGCGGAGCTCCGTAACAGTGATGTCACGACCGTTAAACGAGTATGTTTTACCTGCACTCCGGCTTGAACCGAAGAGCTTCAGGGTGTCGATGGGGAATTTTCTTTCGGCAAGAATGCGGAGGAACTCCTGACCTACTGCGCCGCTGGCGCCAACAATGGCAACATTCATTTTCTGATCTTGAATAAGGGGTTATGAACTGCAAAAGTAAAGTTTTTGGAGGTTACGGATAGCAATATGGCAAATAATTCGTTCCTTTGCAAGAAAATTATCGTTACGGATGCACCTAAAATTAACGTGCGTATTGCAATTCATCCTAATACTTCTTCCGCTCACCTTGTGGGCTAAGGGATACGAGCAGTATTTCTTTCTGAACGGGGCTGACTGGCAATATAATTACAAGGCATTGCGAGAGGAGTTTGGTCCGCAGAGGGATCAGAGGGTAAAAGTAGGACAGGCCGCCATGTTCTACATCTTTGAGCGCCCTCTGGAAAGGCTTGAACAAGAGTTGCGCGAGCACCTCAGGCAGGCCGAGACGTATGAAATACCCATCCTCGTGGAACTAGACCCCGTGACGTTTACCAACAACGTGCCGGAGCTCTGGAATTGGTGGGACAAAAGCTACGACTCCTACCATCCCGACAATAAAAAGAACGTAGAGTGGACCTCCTGGTCGAGCGACGATGCCGTCTGCATAGGCTGGCTTAACTGGGGCAGGCAGATGCGCATCCAACCGATGATGAATTTATTCAGCAAGGCCTACCGTGCAGCGGTGAAAGAGCGTATGAATGCCCTGCTCGGCATTGTGACAGACTGGTATGGCAAATTGGAAACGGAAAAACGCTGGCTGTTTTGCGGCGTAAAGGTGACGGGAGAACTGGCCTTTGGGGTGAACAACTGGTTTTTTCCTGATGGAAACGCATTGCTACACGAGCCTGAGGAAAATGATCCCGTTTTAGACATGGGGGAAAGCATGAAGATCATGCCTTCACGCGGTGCGCAGACCATTGGGTATGCCTCACTTGCTACTTCAGGCATTCGTCGCAAGGGCGACATCACAGCTCAGGATATTTACCGCTTGGAACGGCGTTTTTCAAAGGAAATCGGCCGTTTGGCACGCCGCGCAGGCCTGCCGCGACGGTTGCTCTTTGCCCATGCCGGTGGCGTGGGCGAAGATCTGGGTAGCTGCCTTCATTCCTACGCGTGTCCGGCGTGGAGCTTTTATCATCATGATGCCCATTTTCCTGCCGAGGCCGAAGCCATGAAATACCTTTCGCGTTCTGATGCCCCTTATTTTGGTGTGGCAGAATTTTCGCTTTGGGAGGAGCCCGATCCGGAACGTTGGGCGGCCGCCTTGCTGCGCGCCTATGCCATTGAGAGGTGTCGGTATGTAGCCCTGTTTACTTCCACGGGCGATTTTCTTCCCGAAAGCGGTGCCAAGCAGGGCATTCGGCAAATGCAGCAGAAAATGAACAATATAAACGATTAAAAATATGTCACAAATTCAAGCCAAACCACATTATGAGATCTTAGACGGCCTGCGCGGCGTAGCTGCGCTGATGGTGATTGTCTATCATGTGTTCGAATGTTTCGATGCCTCCCCCGTTCCCCACGGCTATCTGGCTGTGGACTTCTTCTTCGTATTGTCGGGCTTCGTAATAGGTTACGCCTATGACAGCCGCTGGGCTCAGGGCCTGACAGTAGGTGGCTTTTTCAAGCGGCGACTCATCCGTTTGCATCCTATGGTGCTGGTGGGTGCCGTGCTCGGTGCCATCACCTTCCTTTTGCAGGGCAGCGTAAAGTGGGACGGAACACCCGTTTCCGTGGAATGGGTGATGCTGGCCCTGTTGCTGGCCATGTTTATGTTGCCGGCTTTCCCCGGAACGTCCGTCGATGTCAGAGGCAACAACGAAATGTTCTCCTTGAATGGCCCCAGCTGGTCGCTTTTCTTTGAGTACATCGGCAACATCTTCTATGCACTGTTGCTTCGCAAACTTCCCACTAAGATTCTCACCGCCATAGCCTTGGTTACGGGTTTGGTTCTGCTGAAGGTCACCGTAACGTGTGGTTACCTCGGCGTGGGATGGTCCATCTCCGACAACGGCTTCTGGTATGGCTTGGTGAGAATGCTGTTTCCCTATACTATGGGTATGCTCATCGCGCGCACCTTCCGTCCGCTGAAGG
Source organism: Bacteroidaceae bacterium (assembly GCA_017468985.1). GTDB lineage: Bacteria > Bacteroidota > Bacteroidia > Bacteroidales > Bacteroidaceae > UBA6382. Next base: position 12,995 of record JAFUHF010000059.1, on the reverse strand, counting down.
CAAGGCATACGTTCTGGTGGTGTGGCCTGGTGGTCATCCTTGTAGGCATCACCCCCACGCTGGGCGGAGAAGATGCAACCTGGGTCAATGGCCTCTACGACGGATTGTGTGTGCTCATTTTGTTTCCGGCGCTGGTATGGCTTGGAGCCTCAGAGATGCATGCGGCTCCATCGACGTCCGGATTGTGCAAATTTCTCGGTGATCTTTCTTATCCGCTCTATGCCATTCATTACCCATTTATGTATCTTTTCTACTATCGTATCGGTTTTGATGGCAACCTCGTTCCCATCAGTGTACTACATGAGGTTTGGCCCTGGGCAGTCGCTTTGGTGGTGGGGTGTCCCTTGTTGGCATGGTTCTTCCTGCGCTATTACGATCAGCCGGTCCGAAAATGGCTGTCCAGGAAATGATCATCATGAAAAGCCGTCTGCTGTTTCCCAGACGGCTTTTTATATGCTTCCCAGACGCGGCTCGTTCCACCGTATGGTACTGCCAAAAATAAAAAACCTTCGTTCCGCGTATGGTCTTTCGGGGGCTTAATCGTAATTTTGCACCTAAAATGAGAGAATTATGAGCTTGCTGGCCATCCTGAATCTTCCCATAACGAATCCCACCTGGATTTTCTTCGTGGTGCTGATCATCATTTTGCTCGCTCCGCTCGTTTTTGAGCGTTTGCGCATACCGCAGATTGTGGGCATGATACTGGCAGGCGTCCTTATAGGGCCTTACGGACTCAATATCCTGACGAGGGACAGCAGCTTTGAGTTGTTTGGCCAGGTAGGACTCTATTACATCATGTTCCTGGCCGGCCTCTCCATGGATACCAGCGCTTTTAAGCGTGAACGTTTCCAGGTCGTCACTTTCGGACTGCTTTCTTTCCTGCTGCCTTTCGTCATTGGCGGCATCGTGGCCCGTTGGGGACTGGGTTTCTCTGTTCCTGCCTCTGTGCTGGTGGCCTGCGTACTGTCGAGCCATACTCTGGTGAGCTATTCCATCGTTTCGCGCTATGGCTTGTCGCGCTATGCCGGCGTTTCGCTTTCGGTGGTGGCTACGATGCTGTCGCTCATTCTGGCCCTTTTCGTATTGGCAGGCCTTTCGGGTTCTTTCCGAGGCGATGTGGGCTGGCAGTTTTGGATGGGCATGTTGCTGAAGTGTGCGCTCTACGTGGTGGGACTGTTCTTCATTTATCCGCGCATCATCCGATACTTCTTCCGCAAGTTCTCTGACGACGTGTTGCAGTATATCTTTGTGTTGGCACTGATGTTTCTCAGTGCTGCCACAAGCCAAGCGCTCGGTTTGGAGGGCGTGTTGGGGGCTTTTCTCGCCGGTCTGATCATGAATCGCTACATACCTGAAACAACCCCCCTCATGCGTCACATTGATTTCATGGGTAATGCCCTGTTTATCCCTTATTTTCTTATCGGTGTGGGCATGCTTATCAACATCCAGCAGGTGCTGAGCAGCGCCAGTGGCTTGCAGGTCGTAGTGGTGATCTGCGTCGTGGCCATACTCACCAAGTGGCTGGCGGCTGTGATTGCCTGGCGCCTGTTCAGGCTGAGTGCCGATATGAGGAAGATGATGACCGGACTCACTACTGCCCATGCAGCCGGTGCCTTGGCTATGCTGATGGTGGGGCGCAGGCTGCTGTTGCCTTCGGGTGAACCTCTTGTAGACGATGTGCTGATGGGTGCGGTGGTGATGCTGATTCTGACGTCCTGCATCTTCAGCGCCGTGGTTACTACCAACGCCTCGAAACGTGTGGTGCTCAGTGGGGTGAGCGACGAAGAAAAGCAGGGTGAGGAAGATAAGATTCTCGTGGCCCTCTCCAATCCTCAGACCACCGCCAACCTTGTTCATCTGGCGCTCATGATGCGACCCCATCGGTCTACGGCTCCCCTCGTCGGTGTGAAGCTCTTGGTAGACAGCGGCGATAACGAGCGCGAACGCGATGCCGCCCGTATGATGGTGAAAGAAGCAGCCCAACTGGCTGCGTCGGCCGGGGTCAACATGAAGAAGGTGGTGCGCTCTGGTGTGAACATCATCACCGCCTTGACCTATACCATGAAGGACTTCGATGCCAGCGAAATACTGATGGGTTACCATCAGAAGGACGGGCGTCCGGCCACCACGTTGGGCACGACCATCGTTGACCTCCTTTCGCGCACCTCGCGCCAGGTGATCATCGTGAGCTGCACGCGTGCCGTGAACACCATTCGTTGCATCCACGTGGTGGTGCCTCAGGATGCAGAGTTGGAAGTGGGTTTCCAGCGTTGGCTGATGCACGTAAGCCGTTTGGCACGCCAGATGGACTGCCGCATTATATTCTATTGTAGGGAAGCTGCCTGGGAGTTCATCGGCAGTTTTTGCCATCGGCACTATAAAACCATTCGCCTGAGCCACTATCCCTTCGATGATTTCGGCCGTTTCCCCGAATTGTCCGAAACGGTTCATGAAGATCATCTCCTTGTGCTCGTGGCAGCGCGCCAGGGGTCGTTGTCCTATCAGCCTTCGTTCCAGCATATTCCAGAGCTTTTGGCCACCCATTTCCCTCATCAGAGCAAGATGATACTCTTTCCCGACCAGTACGGTGTGGAAAGCAAGCATTCTTCGTTCAATACGGGCTTCCCCTCGTCTTCTTGGGAAAGTTGAGTGGTAGACCGCATATGTAGACCATGACGTGTTTTTACGTCATGATGATGTATTTTGTGAATTTATTGTTTTGACTTTGCAGTCAAAACAATATAGATTATGGCACAAGTATCAATGACGGTCCGTATGGACTTCGGCCTAAAGGCTTCTTTCGACGCGCTCTGCTCCGAGTTCGGAATGAGTGCAAATACTGCCATGAATGTGTTTGCCAAGGCAGTGGTAATGTATAGGAAGATACCATTTGAAATTAAAGCTTCGGCGAGAGGAGAAGCATCAAGCAGACTTTCTTCTGCCTTCTATGCTCTCAGGGAAGAAGCCAAGAAGAATGGCATACAAGATCTTCCGCTTGAAGACGTCAACGAAGAAATCAGACAGGCTCGTTCCGAAATGGTAGCTAAAGCGGCGTCGGATGATCTATGCCGTAATTGACACGAATGTATTGGTGTCGGCTTTGCTTACCAGTAACCTTAAGGCCAGCACCGTTAAAGTGATCGAGGCTGTTATACAAGGGAGAATAAAACCGTTGTATAATTCCGAAATCATTGATGAAAACAAGGACGTACTCTTCCGGCTTAAGTTTCATTTTTCACCCGAAACGGTAGAGCGATATATTACCAACATGGTAGAGGTTGGAGTCAGCATGGAACGTTCCAAAAGCAATGAGTTTTTCCTGACCCTAAGGACGTGGTGTTCTAAGAGGTGGCGCTGTCTAAGGACGGCGCCCTGTTGGTGACGGGCAATGTGAGGCATTTTCCCCAGTTGCCCATCGTGGTGACTCCAGTCGAGATGGTGGAGATTTTAAGGCGTTTGCTGTAGCTGACCTAATTTTCAAGTCTTTTCTTTTCGTTTGTTATTCAAAATTCCGTAACTTCGCGCGGAATTTCAAGAATAACGATCGAAACCAATGAAGCAGATTCAAATTACTGTAGTTCTGTTGCTCGCCTTCGTGGGCATCGTGGCGGTGCCTTCGGGCTGTGGCCGTCAGAAGGCCGAGGCCAAGCAGCAATTGTTAGAAGTCTATGACGTACATGGCAGTGCGGCCAAGGCCCGGCTCACCATTGATGGCAAGGAGATTTTCATCACCAATGCCTTCGTGGGCCAGAACGGCCTGGGCAAGGAGCGCGAAGGCGACCGTAAGACGCCCCTCGGCGAGCTCCACATCAAGGGGGCGTTTGGCCTGCTGCCCAATCCAGGCACCACCATGCCCTACATTGACGTTACTCCCTCCACCTTCTCTTGCAGCGACCATTGGGAGTACTACAACCATGTGATAGACACCGCCCAGCTTCATCACCAGTGTGATGGCGAGGACATGTTCCACATTGCACCCGAATATAACTATGGCCTCATCACCAGCTACAACGAGGAGTGCATTCATGGGCTGGGCAACAGCATCTTTGTCCATGCCAAGGGCGATAGCCCCTACACCGGTGGATGCATTGCCCTCGATGAGGAGCGCATGGTCGATCTGCTCACCCTCTGCGACACCACGCTCATTGTGCGCATAACCCCATAGCTCTTACCCTTAGGCTTCTCAAAGGCCGGGAGGCTGAGTTTGTTTTTTAAAGTAGGTGTTTAAGCAAATTTTGTTTAACCACCTACTTATAATTATTGTTTTTTTGTACCTTTGCACCATCATTCCGAGATACCGGCTGAGCGGTCTGTGTTGCCGTTGACGCAATGACGGGGAAATCGGAGCATGGTTGAAACGAATGGTCACACGAGAAACACAAACCATGATGAAAGAAAAAAATTTTACAAGCGGCAGCAAGCTAAATTTTTCTACTATGGGAGAAACAACCCTACTAATGCCCCTCTATACGGGTGCTAAACTTACAAATGGAGCCTACGCTAAGATGCACACCAGCATTGGCAGTTGCATTCACCAGGTGGGCGAGAGTGTCGTTAAGGTTCAGGCAGAGGCTGCGGTCTATTATCAGAAAGTGGCCCGTCTGTCCGAGTTGGTAAAACTGGAGCGTGCCTACGTGCTCACTCCGCAGATTGAGCGCGACGATGCCGGTCGCGATGCCTACCTCAAGGCCATGTTTTTCTATCATCAGCAGCTGCGCAAGTTTCTGCCCAAGGATTATAGTCTTCGTCCTTATGTGGAACAGCTGACGCCTATTATGAATGCGGCTTACAAAGTATGGAAACATGAGAGGACCCTGCAGACCACAGAAATTCAGAGCCTGCTGCGTCAACTGGGCGAAAAGGCTAACAAGGAGGCCGTAGAAAAGCTGGGCCTCAAGGCAGCGGTAGTGAGCTTGGAGACCTTGAACGACCAGTGTTCATCCCACATGGACCGCCGCGCGGTGGCCGTAGGCGAGCGCATCGCTTTTCGCAATGGCGACTCTATTAAGGCACTCCGCAAAGAGATTGGTGCAGCCTATCGCAAGCTGGTCCTTAAGCTCAATGCCGTTCTGACCCTCGAGGAGACCACCGATGAGGTCAAGAAGATGGTGCAGGACGTGCAAGGCATCGTTCAGTCCTACCGCTTGATTGCGGCCAACACGGGCAAGTCGCAAAAGCAAGATGAGGAGCCTGCTCCTGAGCAGCAAGAGGTGAAAGAAGCTTAGTTCTTTGCCCCAGACCTTAGGCCTTAGTTCATCCGACGTCAATCAGATATGCTCCGCAGAGCATTGTTCGGTTGACGTCGTTTTTTGTATGGTTCGCAGTTGAGTCCTTCTGGAAAGAATTCTGTCGGCTGGCCTTCACTCTCTCGTAAACTATTCGTAATTTTATTACCTCTATCAAACGGGTCAATGGATGAATCTTAAAGGTCTGATGGCAGACAATGGGTATGCTTACCCCACCGGGGCGCAATTGCGCAACATTTTTGCCTCCTCTTGCGTTGAGGTGGCAGCACGCCGCTTGAACGTTTCGGCCACAGACATGTATCGCAGAATGAAGCATGTGGAGCTGTTTCGCGATCTCATTTATCCGTGTTATGACACGTTGCACACCCAGAGCCGCGAAACGGTGACCGACGATGTGCTGGAGGCGCTCCGAATGAGGGAATGCAAGTACGGAAAGGCGGCTGCCCAATGAGAGTATACCGCGGCGGAACCACGGTCATAGAGTAGCCCATGGTTGCGATGGGGCGTCCCAGACTCGATTTGGGTCGCGGCTTCTATGTTACCGACATCAAGTCGCAGGCCGATCTGTGATAGACGAATGTATGGCGTTTGTGAAATACTATAACATCTAAGACCACATGCTCAGCGACTTGCTTCTTTGGAACAGAATAGGACGTATCGTTACCCCTCTGGCCGAGCGCATGGAAATACCTTCGGAGCGTGCACTCGACTTGTTCTATACCTCTAAAGCCTGCGAACGGTTGCACGACCCCTCTACCTTAATTATATACCTTCAGCGACCTTTACATAGTGGATGACGTTGTAAGGGAAGTGCAAAAGTAGTTTTTTCAGGAAAGATTTTTTGCGCGGTAAATTCTACCAGGTGGAAATCGTCCCTCCCACAGCGCGGTAAATTCTACCAGGTGGAAATCGTTGCTCCCACAGCGCGGTAATTTCTACCAGGTGGAAATCGTTGCTCCCACAGCGCGGTAATTTCTACCAGGTGGAAATCGTTGCTCCCTCAGCGCGGTAATTTCTACCAGGTGGAAATCGTTGCTCCCACAGCGCGGTAAATTCTACCAGGTGGAAATCGTTGCTCCCACAGCGCGGTAATTTCTACCTGGTGGAAATCGTTGCTCCCACAGCGCGGTAATTTCTACCAGGTGGAAATCATTGCTCCCACAGCGCGGTAATTTCTACCAGGTGGAAATCGTCCCTCCCACAGCGCGGTAATTTCTACCAGGTGGAAATCGTCCCTCCCACAGCGCGGTAATTTCTACCAGGTGGAAATCATTGCTCCCACAGCGCGGTATTTTCTACCAGGTGGAAATCATTGCTCCCTTAGCGCGGTAATTTCTACCAGGTGGAAATCGTCTCTCCCTCAGCGCAGCTATTTCTACCTGTCGAAAACCGCCTCTCTCATAGTGAGGCGAGGGAAGAGAGGTGGCCGGAGGGAGCAGGGGCGCATTTGCCTGAACCGCTGTTCATCCATACCCTCCCCCGAGAGTTGCCTCAGGGCTTCAGTGAGCAGGTGCGGCACCGCGTGTGGACCTGTCATCATTCCAAATACGTCATGGCCAATCACGCTTGGACCGAACCACTCGACAGCATCAGCCGCTACGCCGAGGGCCAGCCCTGGCAGCTGTTGTTGTCAAGGATAGGAGAACCCATCCATCTTGACGCCGAGCAGCGCTTCGGCAAGTGGTGGCAACCTGAAAGTTTACTTGATTTCGACCTGGAGCGGCTGCCTCAGGTCACGGGCAAATTGTGCAAGGTAGGCGTTCCATTCCTCTTGGGAGTGGATCTGTTCCTTGCTCCACGTGGCTCCGGCATAGTAGGAAGCCGTAGGCACGGCCGGCGTAGCTGCATGGAGCGCCAGTAGATGTCCGTAGTCTCCGCCGCGCGCTTTGCGGCTTTCAGACTTTGTGAAAGGGCGCAGCTCCAGCTGGACACTCGTTTGAGAGGCTACGAGGCCCACGAAAATGCGGCCGTTGCCGGCATTGACATTGTCGGTGGGGTCGGAGTAGGAGAGGTAGCCCAGAGTGGTGTCGATGTGGTAGGAGAGGGTGTCTTCCTTATGGATAATGATGCCGCCGGCTATGCGCGTAGGCTGTTCCAAGCCCTGGTAGCTTACGCTCAGGCGATTGAGGCGCGAGTGCTTGTCGAGCGTAATGGTGCGCTCCTCCGTGGTGGTGCCCAGCAGGCCGTTTTTGCGCGGCTTGTAGGTGGTGCTGAACTGCACGCGCAAGGGACCTTCTTCCAGAATCTGATAGGTTTTGTAACCCCATGGGTAGATGAGCTCGCCGTCCGTGCCAATGAGCGCCGGAGTGCCGCAGCCCAGCGTGGGCCCCACCTTGTAGCAATCCATGCCGTTGCCGTGGTCATAGTGATAGGAGTATTTTTCCACTAATTTGTCGGCAGCGGCAGGGTCCTTCTTCCACAACTCGTAGACCTCACGCTTGTGCGCAGGGTTGAGTTCCATTTCGTAGCGCTGTTCCACCACGAGCGCAGAAGTGTTCTTGGTCCATACGTCAATGCCGAAGGCACGTTCGCCCGTGTTTTGCAGCGTGGGGCCATAGGTGCGGAAGGCAATGTGGTCGTTTTCCCATGCGATGTCGTCAAGCCGTTGGGCATACATCTTCACAAACACGGCAGGCTCGTAGCTCTTGGGGGTGCCCTGGCGGATGGTGAACTTCTGCTTGCCGCCAGCAGGCACCTGGGCCTCGATGAGGAGTAGGCCGTCGTGGGTGGTTTGGCTCACCACCTCGTTTTTCTTTGCATCCGTCACCACGAAGGCCCGTTCGCCCATCTTTTCCCTGATGGTCTGCAGGGGAATTTCGACCACCTCTTTGCGCTCGTGGTCGGAAGGGTTGGTGATCGTAATGCGAATGTTCTTGGCAAGACTCGTGACGGGCAGCAGGCTGACAAGCAAAAGTGCCCAGGGGATGATATGGCTCTTCATGAAGCGTAAAACGTTTAAACGGACTTATATGGATGCAAAATTACACATAAATCGTGTTTTATCTATAACTTTGTGAGTAATTATAAACTTTTAAGGCTGGGAATCATGAAGCAGATAGGATTCCCAGCAGGCTTGTTGCGCGCCAAGTCGTTCAACCGTCAACGGGCTCTCAGATCGAATGGCTTCTGGACGGAAAGGCCGAGGTGGAATATCAGGACGATGCCTCCCTGCCGCTCCTGCCTATAGATATCAATAGCCTCCCGTAGCCCATCAAGAAATTTACGGATTTGTAATTTTCAAATCCGTAAATTTTAGATGGAAAACTCATGGCATTGACTTCGTGCGGCTTATAGACTTGGAAGGCATTATGACCAATAAATCTGCCCGTTGAAGAATCGGCCTATTCTAAGAACATATCCATCATATTTATCAATGCGATAAACATAGATGTTGGTTCCTATGATTTCATAATGTGCAGCATAGCTTTCTTCATTAGTTATATAAAAACAAGTGCCATTTTTGTAAAATCTGTAGGCCGTATACGGAGTATTGCAAAATGGCCACTCCTTGCTGCAAAGCTCGTCAAGGGAGATGCCAGGAACCAACGTTTTGGCGGCTTCGGCCACGGGGACGCTGAGAATCTGACTCTTGCTGACGAGCGTGCCGTCCACGGTGACGGAAATGAAGAAAGGCAGTTTCCCGAAGTCTGCATTCTTGAAAGTATTGGCATCGCCCACGGTGAGCGAAAGGATGCCGAAGTCATTACTCGTGGCTTGCTGCGTTGAGGAGAAGATGGTTTCGTCCTTGGCGTTGGTGATGCTCACCTGCGCGTTTACCGTAACGTTAGCCCTTGGCTTGCCGTTGGCCTTGTTGAGCAGTGCAACTTGGTAGCCCATCTGGGCCTTTGCTGAAATGGCCATCGCAACCAGAAGGATGGCGGAAAGAATATGTTTTTTCATGGGTTGGATATGTTTAATAAGTTACTTTTTCGAGCGTGAAAAGGATGCCGCCTTGCTCCTTGCGGTATTGCAGCGTGGTGGCCAGAAGTTGGTGGATGAAGAGCGTGCGCGGTTCTTCGTTATCGGAGAAGTAGAGCGTAAGGCGCCCTGCCTGTGGATAGTTCAGCAGATAGGTAAACGCCATGGCGCGCTCACCCAGCCTGAATTCACCGGTGCTGTCGTTGTTGAAGGTGTACTCCACTTCGGCGTCGCCTTCCTGGCCCTGCCACGTTCCGATGAGCGTGGCATGCTGCTGGTCGGTGATGAATGGCTCCTCGCCGCCCGAAACGGGAATCGTTCTTTGGAACACCGTGTCTACAACGCTCACGGGAAGGTAGGGGCCGACGATGAACAGCGTAGAGTCGTTTTCGGCCAGGTCAACGTAGGGCACGCCCGAGAGGGCATTCACCGACCCGTTGATGTGGGCCGCAATGAAGGGCTGCATGAACACATCGCTCAGCACGCTTACGTCCTGCGCCCTCACCGTGAAGCCGGCGTAGTGGAACACGGGGCGTGCACGCAGTTTTTGGCCATCGCTGGCATCATTGGGCAGTGGGATCAGGCCTTCCAGACCCTGTACCTCCCTGGACTGCTGCCGGATGTTGCCCACAAACACGCTGTCCATCACCTCGCCCTGCTCGTCAATGATTTCAAAGCCTGCGTGGACGGTGTTCAGAATGTCGTTGTCCACCTTCGTAGCGATGCTGACGCCGCGCTCCCTCTGCATGGTTTGAGCCACGGATTGCGTCTCCGTATAGTGAGGAAAGAGGTCGATATAGTGGTCAAACAGATCGAACGATGTGGAGAAGAGCTGATGGTTGGTACGTTCGCCGCTCAGGAGGTTCTGCGTATATGCATTTCCCTCAAGCTGCGTCTTGATCTTGAAGCCGAGCTGCCCTTTGCCGTAGGCACTGTGGCGATAGGTGTCCAGCTGCCTTAGGGTTCCGATGCCCAGCTCCCCGTAGAGCGAAGGACCTACCTTTGCAGTGAGCGCGAAGCCTGCGGTTTCTCTCAGCACGTTGAAGTCGAAACCGAACTGCACTCCTCCGTAAATTTCGCCATTGAGCGTCAAGTCGAATTGCGATACGGGGAGGCCTTGGTCGGGCGTTTCGTCAATGGTGAACGACGTAACGGGATCGTTGCCTCTTGTCTTGGTGTAGTTGAGGCGAGCCACATGGCGTTGCTCAAAGCTGAGGTTGAGCGAGAGCTCGGCATTCAGTTCAACGAAGGCATCTACGGTAAGCTCGGGTGTAAAAACAAGCGCGTACATGCCCAGCGGAATGGTGGCCATGCGCCTCTCGTCGTGGAGGTTGAGCTCGTCGGAGGAGTGAAGGGAAAGCGTGGAACCATAGGAGAAGGGGATAGGGCCTTCCACGTGGAAGTAGCCCCTGAGCGGCTGCGCTACCACCCTGAAATCCTCAAACGACGCCTCCGCATGGATGGAAACGCTGCCGTGTTCGCCTACGGGGAGTACGCTCTGATATTTAGCATTGGGCCGCCTGCCTGGACCAAAGGCCTTGCTCTGGGCCTGCTGCCCACCGTTTCCCTGTCCAGCATAGAACAGACGCAAAAAGATGTCCTGTAGTTCCACGTCGCGGAGCGTTACTTCTATTTCATTTCCCTTTGGGTCTACCTTGGTGGCAACGGCGCAGAGTCCAATGGGAAACCGTTCCTGTGTCTGCGCGAACAGCTTCTGGCCCACGGTGGGCAGAAGGCTCCGGGGCGTAGTGCCTTTATAATAGAGGTGCAGACCGTCGTAGCGGACAATCCATTCTATGTCACCCTCTTGCAGATGCCATACGCCGGGCTGAAACACCGTCTCGTTTCGGCTGCCAAAGGCCACGCTGTCTATCTCCGCAATGGGTACGGTCAGCGTGGAGTCGGCCAGATGGAACCGCTGCACTACGGGCTCCTCATGCCACGTGCTGTCGGCATCGTATTGCGAAAGCGTGATGCTGTCCAGTTCGTTGGCGTAAAACAAATCAACTTCTCCCGTGCTGCGGAATACGAGCACCTGCCGATCCTCGTCCGCCTCTTGTGCCCATGCTCCCGTGAAGCCGCAGAGTAGGGCAAGGGTGAGTAATGCGATGCGCTTCTTCATGGCTTCTTTAGTTTAATGGTTTCTCTCCCCACTTGCAGCAGCAATACTTTGTCCGCCCAGCGGCTGAGGTCTATCTTGAACCGTCCTTCGCTATCGGGCGCGGTGCGCAGGGGCAATTCTTTTCCATCTACGGTGAACAGCTTTACGGTTTGCCCCTGCTTGGAAGGTGAAACGGTAAGGATGTTACCATTCCTGCTGACGAGTGCTTGCTGCATGGCCTTCGGACTGTTGATGCCCACCGTGAGGGAGTCGCCAAACTGATAGCTGCGCACGTTTTTCAACTGGAAATGCTTCGTGGCAATGTTCAGCGTGCTTCCGCTGAAACTGATCTGCGGCCTCTCCTTGATGGCAAAGGCCAGGCTCTCTCCTGAGTTGAAGCGCACAATCAGGCTATTTGCCGTCTGCCCCTTCCCCTGCACGCTCAGCAAGAGTACCAAAATTAATATTATTCTCACTTTCATCGCTTAATTGATTTTGGTGTAAATTTTTCTGGCAGTTACATTTGTTGTAGCAATAAAAACAATTTGGTTATTAACATATCTTGCATGTCCCATACGGGGTTCAAAATCTGTTGGATAATTACCGTATGGGGTGTGGTGCATTATTAAATAGATGTTATTACCCTCTATGCTATATGTCCCTTCTTCATTTTCAGCAAGATAATGACCATTTGGACCGTTTTCCTGACATTTTGCTGTATAAGTGTAGTCGCTATTAAACGTGATATGATATATGTCTGTAACTACGTTGTCAGTGTATTTGTAACTCCACGTTCCCACCAAATTTTCTTTCGCAAAAGACGGAACCAATGTTTTGGCGGCTTCAGCCACGGGGACGCTGAGAATCTGACTCTTGCTGATGAGCGTGCCGTCCACGGTGACGGAAATGAAGAAAGGCAGTTTCCCGAAGTCTGCATTCTTGAAAGTATTGGCATCGCCCACGGTGAGCGAAAGGATGCCGAAGTCGTTGCTCGTGGCTTGCTGCGTTGAGGAGAAGATGACTTCGTCCTTGGCGTTGGTGATGCTCACCTGCGCGCTTACCGTGACGTTAGCCCTTGGCTTGCCGTTGGCCTTGTTGAGTAGTGCAACTTGGTAGCCCATCTGGGCCTTCGCAGAAATGGCCATCGCTACTAAGAGGATGGCATAAAGGAGTCGTTTCATTTTTATCACCTCCCAGCCCCTCAACCCTTGGGGCTCTCTATGAATTTTAGATTGAACAAAAAGCGTTGGGCTGAAAAGCTAACATCCTAAACTGAAGGTACTGAGAAACCCGAAAAGCAAGATGTGCAATTAAACAGCCCACGCTATAGCGCGAGCCTTCATGCTTCTTGCTGCTTTTCTTGAAAAGTTCTCAGTTTTTCAGTATAGCAGATAAAAGCAAAACGCTTCGTTTTTTTACCACAAAATCGGACAACGCCGAGCATTATCCGATGCAAATTTACACATTTAAGGTAAAAGTAAGCGCATAATAGGAAGTAAAATCCCGTAACGATGCCATGGTGGAGACGAAACAAAAACCGCCGGATGGGTTTCCTGCCCATCCAGCGGAGAGTAATTATCGATGTATGCTTTACATCATGCCGCCCATTCCTTGCGGAGCTGCAGGCATGGCAGGCTCTTTCTCCTTCTTGTCGCAGATGATGCACTCGGTGGTGAGGAACATACCGGCAACGGAAGCTGCATTTTCAAGAGCAACGCGCGTAACCTTTG
>JAFUHF010000058.1 GCA_017468985.1 Bacteroidaceae bacterium | reverse complement strand
GGCAATTGCCTCGGGAGCGTAGGGCGGTGGGGGCTGCTAAAGCAGGCGCTTCGCTCGTTTTCCGCACTCAAACCTCTAAAGTGGGCTTTTTATCGAGGTTTTCGTGCTGGAGATAGTGGAATTTTTGTAAAAAACGACCCAAATTGCCACTCTGCGAGATGACAATTCGGGGCCCAAAGCGGAAAAACGGGGTCACTTGCCTGTCGCCCATGGGCGATTGCCTCCCGTTTTGGTTGAAAAATGAAAAAGTCTGCAAATGGTGCTTTCGTATCAGAAAAATTGTTTAAATTTGCAGCCGTATTAATTTGTATGGCTTATGAAAAAGGTTACTATCATTATTATGACGGCTCTTATGAGCCTCGGCGCATTTGCGCAACAATTGGAAGAATCTTCTCTTATTGGGAAGTGGGAAGTATTTGATGCGGAAAATGAAGGGGATTTCTTCCGAGGCTGTGATAATGCAGCAGAATTCTTCGAATTTTTCGATGATGGTACAGCGAAAGCCACGATGTTTGGAGGATACACTATAACTTATACTGGCTTTTGGCTATCTAATGGTAATTGGCACGAAATGTGTTTAAATCTGCTTTTGGGTCAAAATGCACCTGTGTATATCGACAAACTTGTGATTGATAAAGTTGTTCCTCTAGGAGAGCCGACAACCATTACCCTAAAAAGCTTCAAGGGTAAGTCATACGCTGTTTACAAAAAGGTTGAAACTGCTAGTGTTAGGTCTATTGAAATGGAAAAAAATAATAAATCAAAGTTCAACCTTCAGGGCATGAAAGTGGAGGATCCAGAAGGCGTTTACATACAAAATGGAAAGAAATTCGTTGCAAAATGAAAGAAAATCCTGAAATCTCTTGGAGGTTTCGGGATTTTTGCTTATCTTTGCCCTCGCTTACAAACAGTGGTAGACCACTCGGCAGGGCGCACGTCAGACGCTCAGCTATAACAGCCGGGCATTTTTATTGCCAAGAAATCTACGAAGGTGACGTAAAAGGGGCAAAGAGGCCATGAGGGTGAATACCTAACGTCCAACCGATAGAAAGTATGCGGCTGCCATTCCGAAACACGATAGCCCTCTGGGTGAGTCACTGTTTGTAAGCAACGGGATGTGCAGCCGTTTCTCTGTCACCTCGCCAGTGGGGTTCGCTGGCTGCTTACAAACAGTGCAATATGCAACAAACAACAATTCGATTTGACGAAGCGCTGCAGGTTCAGCAGCGCGTCGACGTGATGGCACCGGCACGTAAGGCGGTGCAAGTAGTAAACAAGTGGCTTGACTCAAAGAGTGAGTTCTATAGCCGTATCCTCGGACAGAGCATCAGCTGGCGTAAGGCACTGCGCATCGGTGTGGTTCTGCCCCTTCTCGTAGTGATTGTAGCCATTTGCGTAATTGAAGCACCTGTGGTGGCTGGTACCAGCCTAGCGAGTGCAGGATGGATCGTGTACAGGTTGAACCAGGAAGAGGAGGTGAAGAGTGATGAATAAGATGACGCTTACCCCAGAACTGACGGAGGCCCTGTGTGGCTTCTGTGGCGACGTGGCCACGATGGAGAACAACGTGGACCTGATTGACTGCATCGAGGAACATTACATCGATGACGATTCCGAGGAACCTGCCAAGGTTCTCGACACTCTCAAGTCGCTTCGCAATCTGAAGCGTGATATGATGAAGGTATTGAAGGCAATGAAAAGAGCAGAAGGAATATGAAAGAGATGAGTGATAAGATGAAAGAGCGCGTGAAGAAATGGCTGGAGTCGCTCGATGAACAGGAGCGCTGTCAGGTGGAGGTGCTTGACGCCTACTTCACTTTCCGTACAAACATGCCTGGTGAGGATCCTGGCTTCGGCAAGGCCTCTGAGGAACCGAAGACTACGGAGGAGATCATGGATGACCTTACGCCAATGATGACCATGAGCAAGGATGTGGTAGCTGGATATATGCGTTCCCACGAATACGGCTTTACCACTCTGTCCGACGGATCGGTCAGATGGGCCATTTGGCGATACATGGATGTAACCGTTCTGACGTGAACATACATTAATAATTTTTGGAAACATTTGTGCCGGTGGCGCGTCGTGATGATGCGCCACCGGTTTTTTCGTTGTATTTTTACTTTCAGGGGTGTCTTCGTACCTTTGCCGAAAAGAAAATATCGCAATGAGCACAATCAATCTTTCGACGCTGAACGGCAAGATATATTTCACTTCGGGAATGCCCGATGTGACAATACCAGGTACCGACGGAACACCGCAGCTGGTGACTGTCACCTGCGACGGTGAGCAGCTGCTGCAGGAGTCGCTGTGGCCGATAAACAATGTCATCACGCTTTCAGATCTCGGAGAGCTGCTGGAACCGTATGCCAGGAAACAACTGGTAAGCAGCGTTTCGATATCGGCAGGTAACTCAACCTCTGCCTGTACCGTCCTCTACTCAATGGTCGACGTGGGCATCAGTGCCCAGGAGTTCTACAACGGCTACTTCCTCTCCATCCTGATGGGAACGAAGATCACCGCGGCAGGGCGTCGTGAACTGTTGTGGTACTACGGCAATGATGAAGCCATCGTGAGGGCCGTCTACTCTGACGGCAGTCTTGTTGCCTTTGCCGCTACTGTAGTGGGCGGTACCAGTCAGTACACCTGCATCGACGTGAGCCCCGACAACTTCGTGACCTCCGGCAAGCAGCTGGTGGAGTACGGCGTGACGGCTGGCAGCCGCCATCAGCTGTTCGAGATGGATCTGTCGGAGCCTGACTGTGCCCCGATCCTGGAGTTCTACAACTCGTTCGGCGTCTGGGAGTATATCTACTGCACGGGTACGCATCAGGTGGGCAGCGACTTCAAGCGCTCACAGGCTCGTATTGGTGGCAGGCTCAGGAACTATAAGATCGAGGAAACACGAACCTTCAAGGCTGACACCGGCTTCCTGAACACGGCAATGGCCAACTGGGCAGAAGACCTGTTCCGCTCTGATGAGGTGTATGTGGTCAATGTCGTGAACGGCATCGTACAGGATGCCAACGGCGGTAAGGAGGTTGTATTGTCTGACTCGAAGTCGGACAGAACCAACGAGGATGAACACATGCCACGCTTCACATTCTCGTACCAGTATGCGCAGCGCATCCAGAACGTGCTGCAGATGGACCGCGTCGGACGTATTTTCGACAACACGTTTGATCATACCTTCAACTAGGATGAAAGAGGCCTTACATATCAACGAGGTGCTGAAGCTGCTGGACAAGGCTGG
>JAFUHF010000057.1 GCA_017468985.1 Bacteroidaceae bacterium | reverse complement strand
GCCCTGAGCATCATCATTCCCTGCCACCGCATTTTGGGCAGCAACCATTCGCTCACGGGCTACGCCGGAGGCCTCGCAGCCAAAGAATTTCTGCTCAGCTTAGAACAGCAACCCTAAAGCCTGCACGGCCCCCTCCCTCAGGCTTCCTTGGCAGAAGAATGAGTAATTATCCCCCAATTCACGCCTCACTGTCCCTGCCTGCCCTCATTCAAAGCCTATTGACATGAGCTCTTGAAAGAGCAAAAAATGAAGAAGATTTATTTCCTCCACCAATTGTAGATTTCTAGTCATCTCAGCCTAAAACACCCCGGAGAATGATGATTGGCACTTACGCACAAGAAAAGGGCCTAAGGAATTTGCGCCGCGCAGTTCTGGAATGTTAAAATCGCCATGGGAAAATTAACTGCGCCGTTTTGGAATGTTAAAATTGCCAAGGCAAAATGGGCTGCGCCACTTTGGAATGCTAAAATCGCCAAGGCAAAATGAACGATTCGCGCATGGAATGCCCAAATGTCTTAGGAAAAAATCCCTGTCGCGTTTTGGAAAGTCAAAAATCCCTCGAAAAAAAATCCTTCGGTTCATGAAATGTTATAATCGCATCATCGGTTTTGGTGCCTCTGCCATAGGGCCCAAAACGCCTCCCAAAGGGAGAATGAAAAAATAAGATCAGAATGAATACAGCCTGAAACCGGATGAGAATATAAGCAAAATGTTTTATAGTTGATAAACTATGAAGCAACAGAAGGTGATAGAAACAGCAACCGAATTCAAACATCTATCCATCCTGCAGAATGCAAAAAAGATTGGTGGCTGCACTCTATCGAGTACAGCCACCAATATAAAGTAATAGTTAAACTTCTAATTACTTGATCTCAACAGTAGCACGACGGTTGTAAGAGATCGGAGACAGATCGTTCACACCACCTGCAGCCTTCACTTCAATGTTGTCGCGGCTTACACCCATCTTAACGAGTTCGTTAGCAACGGTTTCAGCACGACGCTGGCTCAGAGTCTGGTTGAAAGCAGGAGTACCTGTCTTGCTGTCTGCATAACCCGTAACAACGATCTTGTTGCCATTAGCCTTAGCATAATCAGCCACTTCCTTCACGTTAACGAGGTCCTTGCGAGAAGCGATTCTGTACTTACCAATGTTGAAGAATACAGACTGCTTGGTGGTAGCAAGTTCCTTCTTGATGATGGTCTGAGCAGGAGCTGGATCCTTCTTCTGAGCAAGGAGAGCCTTCAGACGAGCATTTTCGTTCTGAGCGTCACGCAGAGAAGCATTGAGAGCATCGAGCTGCTCCTTGTTCATTGCCATGAGAGCGTCTACGTCAGGAGTCTTTGCCCAAGTAGCCTTGCCAAGGTTGAACTTCAAACCTACTTCAGCAGTTGCAATACCATCGTAGTTCTTATACTTCAGAGCTGGGTCGTTGCCACGTACGTTAACACCGTCAACCTTAGGCTCAGCCATGGTCCAAGAAAGGTCGAGGAAGAGGTCTAACTTCTTACCCAGACGCCATGTGTTCATAACACCAGCCTGCCAATCCAAACCATAGATGTCAGCCGTCATGTTGCGAACCACACCACCACCAACGTAGGGGATGAAGTTCCAAACGCGAGTGTCGCTGTAACCACAGAAGAGGTTGCTCAGGTTGAAAAGAACCTGCTCGTTGAGATTCCAATAGTTCTTCATACCCTTGTTTTCATGGCAAAGCTCGCTTACAACGGATTTACCATTGATGCCGTTGAACTTCGTGCGAAGTCCGATGCCCGGGGTAAACCACTTACCAACACCTACGCCAAAACCCCAGCTACGACGGAAGTCCTTTAGAGGGTTGTTGTTCAGGCCCAGACCATGTTGCTGGTCAGAATAGAACACGGTGTAGTCACCGCCAGCGGTGATAAACCAGTTGCTCCAGAATGAATTTGTGGAAACACTGTACTTTTCCACAGGCACACTCGTTTGTGCATTAGCAAAGGTTGCTAAACCTGCGAATGCCAAGAGAAAAAATAACTTTTTCATACTTTTCATTATTAATTATTAACCTAATAGTATATTGTCTTTGTTTCTTTACTTGGACTAATCTCATGCAAAGGTAAGGAAAAAATCCAATATGAAACAATTTTTATACGCGAAATATCTCTATTTTTCGTTTTTAGAGCCTAAAACACGCCATATTCTACCTGAACAGCGCATCCAAACGCTCATTTTGCAGTATGACGACCACATTTCGCCCATCCGGAGTGAAGTTAGGAGCAGCACACATGAACAATTCGTCTATGAGGTTTTTCATTTCTTCACCCGACAAGTGCGTGCCCACTCGGATGGCATTGCGCCGGGCCAAAGCCAAGGCCACACGATGGTAGACTTTCTCCTTGGGCAGGCCTTCTTTATTAATAATGACTTCCACTATCTCGTTTACCAAATCCGAAGGATGTTGGTCATCCACGCCGGAAGGCACACCGTTAATGGCATAGCTGCCTCCACCAAGATTGGAAACCTCAAACCCAAGGTGCTCCATCTCTGGCAGAGCGTCTGAAAATTGTGGAGCTTGCGATACGGGGATCTGAATCAGCTCTGGAAAAAGCAACCGCTGCGACACAGTTTCTCCGTTTGTAAACTGACGAAGATACCTGTCGTATAGAATGCGGACATGTGCCCTATATTGATCCACCACCATCAGGCCCGACTTTACCGATGTCAGGATGTAGCGTTCCTGATGCTGGTAGTAACCTGCACGAGTGGCTTCCCAATCGGAATGGTCGGAAAGTGGCAATTGTTCACCTTCTTCTGGAGTAACTCCTTCATTTGGCCTGGCCAGAGGAACAGCTGTGGAAGTGGTCTTTTTAATGGTGGCATAAAGATCTTCCCACTTGTCGGTGGTAAATGAAGAAGCGGTTCCTTTCTTGGACGCACGGAAAGGGTCGTAATGACGGTCCACCTCCACATGAGGAAGGGGAATATTCGTTCCCTGTGCAGGATTGTAAATGGGAATCTCGGGCATTTCAGTTTCAGTGAAGTCGATAGTGGGAACTTCGTTGAACTTTCCAAGAGTTTCCTTTGTAGCAGCAAGCATGATCTGCCAAATGGCCTGATCATCTTGGAACTTTATTTCTGTCTTGGTGGGATGAATGTTTACGTCAATGCGAGAAGGGTCAACATCTATGCAATAGAAATAAGGCACCTGCTTATCCGACGGAATCAGACGTTCAAAAGCCGTCATGATAGCCCTATTAAAATAAGGATGGCGCATATAGCGTTTATTCACGAAGAAGAACTGCTTTGCTCCCTTGGTGCGCGCACTTGAGGGTACGCCTACAAATCCATCGATTGTTACCAATGGCGTTTCCACATGAACTGGTAGCAGCTGCTTGTCCAGATGTGTTCCGAACAGATTGATGATACGCTTGCGGAAAGACGAAGGACGAAGATCCAACACCAGAGCATCGTCACGATGAAAAGTAAAACTTATTTCGGGATGGATGAGTGCCACTCGCTCAAACTCACTCATGATGTTGGATAGTTCCGTAGGGTTCGACTTGAGAAACCTGCGGCGCGCCGGCACATTATAAAAAAGGTTCTTCACCGAAAAGTTGGCCCCCACTCCACAGGCTATGGGTTTCTGATCTACTATTTTTGATGCCTCCAACGTAAGCCAAACGCCGAGGTCTTCATCTTTGGTACGCGTCTTCAGCTCTAATTGAGAAACTGCCGCAATAGATGGCAATGCCTCACCACGAAAGCCCATGGTGTGCAGGGAAAACAGATCGGAAGCCTGACGGATTTTGGAAGTGGCATGGCGTTCGAAGGAAAGTCGGGCATCGGTTTCAGACATGCCTTTACCATTATCCACCACCTGAATATGAGTTTTACCAGCATCCGAAACCAGCACATCTATGCTCGTGGCACCGGCATCTACGGAATTCTCCATTAACTCCTTAATCACCGATGACGGGCGCTGAATAACTTCGCCGGCAGCAATCTGGTTGGCCACTGCATCCGGAAGAAGCTGAATAATGTCAGACATGGCTACTTCTTTTTAAGTTTATCCAGATATTGATAGGGTACCGTACGACGTACCGTCTTTTTAATCTCGGTTCCTTCGGACTTCGCCCTCCAAACAAAGATGTCATCCTTACTTAATGGACGAATGTAGTCAAACCACACGAAGTTATCCAGGAAAGCTTTGTCCCTGGAGGCCAACGCCAAGGCATAATAGGTACCCTTGGCTTCCTTGGTCCATATCTTCGAGAGTTTCTTTTCTGCCATAAACATGCGTGCCAGACTCGTTTCCATGCAGTTCATGCCTACCATCAGGCTGTCATCATAAGCGTAATAAACAGTTTGAACGTTGCCAATCACGCGGTTCTCTTTCAGCTTGCCATTCTCAAAAAAGAAACGCATCTCTTTACCCGTGATCTGATTGTAATGCGCTGAGTCTAACTGCTCCACCATTAGTGCCTGGTTTACCACCCTGATGCTGTCCACCGTAGAATCATTCATAAAGGCGTAAATTTCTTCTCCCAATATCTGACGGCTCTCGTTCCAGATAATGGGATTGCCCCATAAGGAAAGAATACACGTTTCAGAATTGTAAGACAGCGAGTCAGCCACGCTCTGAATGTCGTTCTTAAACGAACGCGAATGGTAATATCCGTGGATCACTCTGTAAACGGAGTCCGTATTCAGGTTGTAAGAGTAGATTTTGAACGTATCGGCATGGATATGGAGCGTGTCGCCCTGCGAGAAATTGCGTACCACTGCGCTGTCGTAAGCAATGGTGTATCCGGTGCTGTCGTTGTGATAGCAATAGTTACCCGTCAGGATGTTCTTGTTTACCCGATCGTTGTAAACAATGTTCTTGAATGCTTGTGAAATACCTTTCTCCTGATCATAGATAATAGAGTCTGCCTCCAGCCGCTGATTATTGTCAACTACTCTTGTGCTGTCAAGCAATATGGCATACTTCGTTTGCGTATTATAATAACCATTGCGCGTATAAATGCGCGAATCGCCACTGAAAACATTTGACTTGCCCAACATGTGGGCCACCTTGGTCTGTGTATCATAGTGCAGGCTGTCAGACGTAAGCCTCATTTCCTTATTGTTGAGCTGCACATTATAATAAAACGATGCAACTTTGTTGGCCGTATTGTAGCGCCCCCAGTCGGAGGTAAGCGTATCGCCGGCATCTATGAGTTTTCCGCCCTCCACGAAGTAGCCTAACTGATACTCCCTGTCGTACATCAGGCTGTCCGTATAGAGTACGGAGTTCCGGTTTTTCAATACCACATCGCGGCTGGCATAAGCCACTTGGATATTTCCGTCATAGAACATGTATCGGCTGTTGAGCGTGAGCGTATCGCCCTGATTCATCTTCACGTTGCCGAATGCCCAGAAGGAATTACTCTCTTGATTAAAGTTAGCACTGTCGCAATAGAGCAAAAGTCCATTGTGACTAAAGACGACGTTGCCCACAAAGATCTGCATATTCGGATTCCGGGCCTCGTCATATTTTACCTTATCGGCATATTTCAGGATAATTTTCTGTGCATCAGGACGCGCTTGCTTTCTCACCTGCGAAATGGCCGGTCGGGCACAAACGAAAAGAAAGAAAAAGAGCAACAAGCTTGCGCCTATAACTCCTCTTCCACTAATGCTCTTGTTCTTTCTTTCTGTCATTTAATCCAACCCGGGTACTTAAAGTCCTTTTTACGCCATTCTTCTTTTATACTGATGTAAGTGGTCTTCTGTTTTTCTCTGATCCAATTGTCGATTTTCTCGTTTTTCATTTTTTCTGAAACGATGCCGGCCAGTGTTCGGAAGTCTGCCGTAATGTCGGCCTTATGGCTTTTGATTCTGTTCTTCAATAACACAATGGCACACACTTCCTGGTCCTTGCTGTTGCGCATGGTGAAGGCATCGGAAATCTCACCCACATGCATTGTGCTTACCTTCTTTGCTACTTCAGGCGGCAACTCTCCCATCGTGAAGCGAGAAGTCTGCATGGTGCGTTCGAGCATGGCATCCCTAACGGTGTTAACCATCAAGCCTTGATTGCTGCGCGTATCTTTATCGTCGGACAACGCCAGCACTGCCTCTTCGAAGGTAAACTTCTTCGTGCGTATGTCGTTCGCTATTGAATCAAGACGCAGGAGTACTTTCTCTATGGCAGCGTCAGAAACTACGGGTTTCCGGAGAATGTGGCGAACGTTGATCTTATCGCCACTGCGACTGATGAACTGAATAATATGATAGCCGTATTCCGACTGCACAATTTTCGATACGGTATTGGGATCAGTGAGTGCAAAGGCCACGTTGGCAAATTCTGGCACCAATTCTCCGCGCCCCATGTAACCCAGTTCTCCTCCCTGCGTGGCAGATATGGCGTCTTGCGAATAGAGACGTGCCAAGGTAGCAAAATTGGCTTCACCTTCGTTTACGCGCTTGGCATAGTCCATCAATTCGTTTTTCACACGGTCTATTTCCTCCGGCGAAACTTCCGGCGACAGGGTGAGAATCTGTACCTCTACTTGCTCGGGAATAGTAGGCAGGCTGTCTGAAGGCATGTTCTTGAAGTAACGTCTCACTTCAGCTGGCGAAATCTTCTTTTCACCTAATATTTTGCTCTTAGCCTCGCTGATCTTTTCCGTTTCCACAAAGTAACGGACAATCTCTTGACGGATCTGTTTGATTGACATCCCCTGATACTCTTCTAACTTTTCCTGCGATCCTGCGCTCTGTATCCATTGGTTCAACTGCTCATTGGCAGAGCGTATGACGTCAGCTTCCGAAACGTTTATACTGTCAATCGACGCCTGATGAAGAAACAATTTGTTGATGGCCAACATCTCGGGAATCACGGTATAGGGATCACCGGCTATCTTTTCATGATTCATTTCCGCGCTCAAACGCTGAAACTCCACTTCTGATCTCAATATGGGCTGATCACCTACCACCCAGATCACCTCATCAATGACATTGCTCTGAGCCTTGCCCATCACGACTGACATCACGAGCAAGAGGGTCAGACATAGCGTTTTCAAATCTTTCTTCATCGCTGTTTCTGGGTATCAGTGTTTATTCACGGTGGAAAGTACCTCTTTGTTGATGCTGAAAGGATATTTCTTTCTCAGGCTTTCCACCCATTCCTTTTCTTTCATATCCTGATAGTCTGAAATCACCTGCGATTTCACGTCAGTATATGTTTCAGGCTTAGCAATCATCTTGCCCACTACAGTAGTGAAGGGATAGATTTTGTTCACCCTGGGAGCTTCCTTGCCAAACTTCAAGTAGTCTACGTTAGAATCGTCACCATCTTTAAAAATGCCATACCTCACCCGAATGCTTTTCATGGAGTCTTGGGCCATTTCTTTATTAAAAGCGGCTATACCCTCTTCGCCTTTGTACTTTTTGAGCAGATTCTCAGCCTGTTCCTTCAGAGGTTTCGACTTGGAAAGAATCACGTAGCCCTTGAATCGGGGAGCGTCCCACTTATACCGAGCCTTGTTCTTCTTGAAATAAGTAGCCTGTCCCTGCTTATCATCTGCAGCCTTCTGCCATACCAGACGGTTACTCACTTCGTAGAGCAACAAACCGTCGTGATACTCTTCAACCAAGTAACGCAGACTGGAATCAGACTGATATGCTTCTTCCAGAATCCGGGCCACTACGTCTTCGCGCGTCAATTTACCGCCCGATTCCGAAATCAGTTTCTGAATCTTGTGCTCTATCTCCATGTCTTTCAGTCCGCGTTGCTCCAGCATCTTCACAATCTCGTCTTTCTTCTCGCTGTAGGGTTCCAACTTCTTTCTCTCCAGCATCTTGATGATGTGATAACCTACCGTGGACAACAGTGGCTCGGAATATTCTCCAGGCTGCAGCGAATAGGCCACTTTTTCAAATTCCGGTAGCGTTTGCTTTGGCCCTATCCAGGGAAGTTCTCCGCCTTTCGAGGCGGTAGTATAGTCCTCTGAGCTATTTTTTGCCGTTTCTGCAAAATCGGCACCAGCCTTCAGCACTTGGTAAATAGAATCTATCTTTTGCTTCTTGAGTTCTTGGAGTTTTTCCGGAGTATTTTGCGGCAGAACCATCATGATGTGGGCCACACGCACGAGGTCGGCATCCCCTATCTGCTCTTTCCATGCATTATAAACGGACTGTGCCAGCGAGTCCACATACTCGGGGTCCCTCAGATAGGGACGGAGCTGCATGTCGCGATAGGTTTGAAACTCCTTATTGAAGGAAGAAAGCGTGTCAAGATGCTCATCCTCGGCCGCCTTCACTTTCAGTTTGTAGTTCACAAAGAGTTCGGCATAATCTTCAATGGATTTTTCCGAATTGGCATCGGCGCTGATGTTGTTCTTATTGTAGAAATATTCAAACTCTGAGCGTTTCACGTCTTTTCCGGCGATGTTCATCACTACCGGATCGTCCTGCTGTGCCCACAACGGCAAACAGGCCACCATGAAGAGGGGGATAAGAACTTTTCTCATGATTTAAAAATCTGGACGGCTGTAGTTGGGCGCTTCACGCGTAATGGTAATGTCATGCGGATGGCTTTCCAGTATGCCAGCATTCGTAATTCTCGTAAACTTAGCATTGTGCAGGTCGGCAATGGTGGCTGCGCCGCAGTAACCCATGCCCGAACGCAGGCCTCCCACCAATTGGTAGAGCACTTCCTGTACCGTTCCCTTGTAAGGCACTCTTCCGGCAATGCCTTCGGGCACCAGTTTCTTAGCCTCCTTCACGTCGGACTGGAAGTAACGATCTTTTGAACCGTTTTCCATTGCTTCGAGCGAGCCCATGCCACGGTAGGCTTTAAACTTTCTTCCGTTCAGAATGATAGTTTCGCCCGGCGATTCTTCTGTTCCGGCCACCAAGGAACCTATCATCACACAGTCGCCGCCAGCGGCCAATGCCTTCACCACGTCGCCCGAGTAGCGCAGTCCGCCATCGGCAATCATGGGCACTCCTGTGCCTTTCAGTGCAGAGGCCACATCATAGATGGCTGACAGCTGCGGCACTCCTACGCCGGCCACCACTCGCGTAGTGCAGATGGATCCCGGGCCTATGCCCACCTTTACGGCGTCGGCTCCGGCCTCTACCAGCATCTTGGCAGCTTCGCCCGTGGCGACATTGCCCACCACGAAGTCAACGTCGCTGAACAACCGCTTGGCTTCTTTCAGTTTCTCTACCACATTCTTAGAATGTCCGTGTGCGGTGTCAATAACGATGGCATCAGCGCCTGCCTTTATCAAGGCCTGCATGCGGTCAATGGTGTCAGCCGTAACGCCCACTCCAGCGGCCACTCTGAGCCGTCCTTTGCTGTCCTTGCACGCCATGGGTTTGTCTTTGGCCTTCGTGATGTCTTTATAAGTAATCAGGCCTATCAGCCTGTTCTTTTCGTCTACAACGGGCAGTTTCTCTATCTTGTTTTCTTGCAGTATTCTCGATGCGCCCACCAAGTCGGTCTGCTGGGTAGTGGTCACCAGGTTTTCGCTTGTCATCACGGCATCAATCTCTTTATTCATGTCCTGCTCGAAGCGCAAGTCGCGATTGGTCACGATGCCCACCAGGTGACGCTCGGCATCCACCACGGGTATGCCTCCGATATGGTATTCATTCATCAATGCCAAGGCATCTCTCACTGTAGAACCGCGCTGTATTGTTACGGGATCGTAGATCATGCCGTTTTCAGCCCTTTTCACGGTGGCTACCTGACGGGCCTGCTCTTCGATGGTCATGTTTTTGTGGATTACGCCGATTCCTCCCTCTCGGGCAATGGCGATGGCCATCGTCGACTCTGTCACGGTGTCCATTGCGGCAGAGACAAAGGGAATGTTCAATACGATGTTTCTCGAGAAATGGGTGCCCAGCTGCACCGTACGTGGCAAAACTTCTGAATAAGCAGGGATTAACAGCACGTCATCGTACGTTAAACCGTCTGACACAATCTTATCTGCAATAAATGATGACATATACTTAAAAATTTATTGCGCACAAAATTACTTATTAATTCGCAAATGCAGTACCTCTTTTTACTTTTTTAATACTCACAATCTGCCGAAGCAGAACATGGAGGGCCTAATTTGCCATGTCTGACAAGAATTTGATGCGCACCAAGCGTATCTCTTCTTCCGAATAGTCGTTGTCCAGTTCCTCCATGGCATCGTCCAGATTGTCAGTCTCCGACTCCTGGAAATAGGCATAGATGTCGTCCACCTTGTCGTCGTCCATCACTTCTTCAAGGAAGTAGTCGATGTTGATCTTGGTGCCGGAATATACGATGGCCTCTATTTCGTCGAGCAACTCGTCAAAGTCTATGCCATTCACTTCGGCAATGTCGTCGAGGGCCACTTTTCGGTCAATGCTGTGGATGATGCTCACCTTGAGCTTTGACTTATTGGCCACGGTTCTGATTCTCAGATCTTCCGGACGCTCTATTTCGTTCTCTTCGCAATGGCGTTTGATCAAGTCGCAGAAGGCTTGGCCGTAGCGCTTGGCCTTACCCTGCCCCACTCCGGGAATGTTCTGCAATTCCTCTATCGTTTCGGGATAAGTAGTGGCCATGGCTTCCAGCGAGGGATCTTGGAAGATGACGTAAGGCGGCACTTCCAAGTCTTTCGACAGGCGCTTGCGCAGATCTTTCAGCATCTGAAACAATACCGGGTCTACGGCTCCGCCAGAGGAGTTATCCATTTGTACTTCGCCATCTTCTTCTTCAAAGTCTTCGTCTATGCTGATGGTGAACGAGACGGGCTTCTTGAGAAACTTATTGCCTTTTGTCGTCACTTTCAAGGCACCGGAATTCTCAATATCCTTTTCCAAATAGCCTGTGAGGACGGCTTGCCGGATGACGGACTGCCAGAATTTCTCATCGTCGAATTCGCCGATGGAGAACAGCTCCAGTTCCTCATGCTTATGCGCCAGTACTTCATCGGTTTCGCGGCCCATAATCACGTCCATCACATACTCTTCGCTGAAATTTTGCTTAATGTTTAATATCAGCTCTATTACATTACATAATTGATCTTTTGCTTCCACTTTCTTCTTGGGGTTTAAACAGTTATCACACATACCACAATTCTCTTCATCATAATCTTCGCCGAAATAATGAAGCAGCAATTTCCTTCTGCACACGGATGACTCAGCATAAGCCGCTGTTTCTTTCAGCAGTTGTCGACCTATGTCTTGCTCAGAAAGGGGCTTGTCCTCCATAAACTTCTCCAGCTTTTGCAGGTCTTTGTACGAATAGAACGCCAGGCACAGTCCTTCTCCCCCGTCGCGTCCGGCCCTGCCGGTTTCCTGATAGTAGCCTTCTATGCTTTTAGGGATATCGTAGTGGATGACATACCTTACGTCGGGTTTGTCAATGCCCATTCCGAAGGCAATCGTAGCCACGATAACGTCAATCCTTTCCATGAGGAAGTCGTCCTGCGTCTGTGCACGGGTAACGGCATCCATGCCTGCATGATAGGCAGCGGCGTTGATGTCGTTGGCCTGAAGTACTTCGGCTAAGAGCTCTGTGCGCTTGCGGCTGAGGCAGTAGATGATGCCGCTGCGCCCGGGGCGCTGCTTGATGAACTTGATGATGTCCTTCTCTACGTCCTGCTTCTTGGGCCTCACTTCGTAGAAGAGGTTGGGCCTGTTGAAGGAGCTCTTGTAATCCTCCGAGTCAAGGATGCCAAGATTCTTCTTGATGTCGAGCCTCACCTTGTCGGTGGCGGTGGCTGTCAGGGCGATGATGGGTGCGCGGCCTATGGCGTCGACTGCCGGACGTATCTTTCGGTATTCCACCCTGAAGTCGTGTCCCCATTCCGATATGCAGTGGGCCTCGTCAATGGCGTAGAACGACACCTTCACCTGCTGCAGGAACTCTATATTCTCGTCTTTGGTCAGTGTCTCGGGGGCCACGTAGAGCAACTTGGTGCGTCCTGACAGCACGTCGGCCTTCACCTGCTCTATCGCCGGCTTGTTGAGCGTGGAGTTCATGAAGTGGGCAATGCCGTCCTCCTCTCCAAGGCTGCTCATCACGTCCACTTGGTTTTTCATCAGGGCTATCAGGGGCGAAACGATGATGGCCGTTCCTTCCATCATGAGTGCCGGCAGCTGATAGCACAGGCTTTTTCCGCCTCCCGTGGGCATCAGCACAAACACATCCTTTCCGTCGAGTAAGTCACGGATGATGGCTTCCTGCTCCCCCTTGAAAGTCTCGAAACCAAAATACTTTTTCAGGTTTACTGCTATACTATTCGTTACGCTCATCGCTCTTGTAGGATGGATCATCATGACGCCGCAGGCATCATCATGAGCAAAGATATAAACAAGTTTTGTTTCGGTAGAAATATTTGGGGATTATTTTTCATTCTCCCCTTATTTTTTTTCTGCAAAGACCTTTTAATAGCCTGTTTTGTTCACTTCAAGAAGAAAAAAACGGGCTTTTTCCGCTTCTGCGGTTTTGCGCAAACGGGCAAACTGAGTGTTCCCCTCCTGGCGATGACGGTGGATGCTTATTCAACCCACCATTCGCTCCTTCCGGGCCATACTGCGACGGCTACTTGCGGTTTTTCGTGCCCTGATAGACCAGATAGGCTACTAATCCCACGGCCAGCACTACGAGGCCTATCAGGATGGGGCGCTCATAGAGCTTCACCTGCTCGTTGAGCTCCGACAGGGGCACTAATCTATGCAGATACCAGCCCATGACAGCCAGTATGGCGTTCCAGATGGCTGAGCCTATGGCGGTGTAGAGCACGAAGCGGCCGTAGTTCATACGGCTCAGTCCGGCCGGTATGGAGATGAGGTGGCGCACTCCCGGCAGCAGCCTGCCGATGAGCGTGGCCACGGCTCCTTTTTCGTCAAAATAGCATTCGGCGTGCTCCATCTTCTGCCTGCTGAGCAGAAACATGTGGCCTATGCGGCTTTCCGCAAAGCGATAAATCACGGGGCGCCCCACATAGTAGGACACCACGTAGTTGCCGCTGGCCCCGATAATGGAACCTATGGTGGCAAACAACACTACCAACGGGAAGGTCATTCTCCCTTCGGCGGCCAGATAGGCAGCCGGCGGCACCACTATTTCTGAAGGCAAGGGAAACACGGAGCTCTCGATGGCCATCAGGATGGTGAGAGTGAAGTAGTTCAGGTCGTCGAGCAGCCTCTGGTAGAAGGGCTCGAGTAGGATGATGCTAATCATTTCTGCTTGGCCCAGGTGTCCTTGAGGTTCACGGTACGGTTATACACGGGATGTTCGGGAGTGGAGTGCTTGTCGGGCGTAAAGTAGCCTATCCGCTGAAATTGCAGGTAGTCCATGGGCTTGCACTGCGCGGCATAGGGCTCTACGTAGCATTCGGTGAGCACCTGAAGACTGTCGGGGTTGAGCAGTTCGCGAAAGTCGCGGCTGTCGGCCGAAGGATTTTCTACGGTGAACAACCGGTCATAGAGCCTCACCTCTGCCTTCCGGGCGTGTTTGCAACTCACCCAGTGGAGCGTACCTTTCACTTTGCGGTCAGCACCAGGCAGTCCGCTGCGACTCTGTGGGTCATATTCGCAGTAGATTTCCTCCACCTCGCCTTTCTCGTTCTTCTTACACCCTGTACACATCACGATGTAGGCATTCTTGAGGCGCACCTCCTTGCCCGGGGTCATGCGGAAGAACTTCTTCGGGGCTTCTTCCATGAAGTCGTCCTGCTCTATCCAGAGTTCGCGGCTGAAGGTGATGGCATGCGTGCCGTCGGCCTCGTTTTCGGGGTTGTTGACGGCCTGCATCTCATCTTCCTGATCTTCGGGATAGTTGGTGATGATGAGCTTCACGGGGTGGAGCACGGCCGAGACACGCAGCGACCTCTGGTTGAGGTCTTCACGGGCGGCAGCCTCGAGCATGGCATAGTCGTTGAGGGCGTCAAACTTGGTGTAACCTATCATGTCGATGAAGCGGCGCACGGCCTCGGGCGAATAGCCGCGGCGGCGAAGGCCGCAGATGGTGGGCATGCGCGGATCGTCCCATCCGTCAACCAAGCCTTCCTGCACGAGGGCCAGCAACTTGCGCTTGCTCATCACGGTATAGGTGAGGTTGAGCCGGTTAAACTCGTACTGGCGCGGACGGTGGTCAGCAAGGTCCTGCCCTCCCTTGAGCTCATCGATGAAATAGTCATAGAGCGGACGGTGAGGCACGAATTCCAAGGTGCAAATGCTGTGCGTAACGCCTTCGAAATAGTCGCTCTGACCATGGGCAAAGTCGTACATGGGGTAGGCCTTCCACTTGCTGCCCGTGCGATGGTGGTCGCGGTGGATGATACGATAGATCACCGGGTCGCGGAAGTGCATGTTGGGGTTGGCCATGTCGATCTTGGCCCTGAGCACCATGCTACCCTCCGGCACCTCGCCGTTGTTCATCTTTTCAAACAGGGCCAGGCTTTCCTCCACGGGGCGGTCGCGATAGGGACTGGCCACTCCGGGCTCCGTGGGCGTACCTTTCTGGGCAGCTATCTGTTCGCTGGTTTGCTCGTCAACATAGGCCTTTCCTTCCTTGATAAGGCGAACGGCAAAATCCCAGAGCTGCTGAAAATAGTCGGAGGCGTGATAGATGTTGCCCCACTTGAAGCCGAGCCACTCAATGTCGTGCTTGATGGCCTCTACGTATTCCGTATCTTCTTTCTCGGGGTTGGTATCGTCAAAACGAAGGTTGCAAACGCCGCCATACTTCTGCGCAATGCCAAAATCCATGCAAATGGCCTTGGCATGGCCTATGTGCAGATAGCCATTCGGCTCAGGCGGAAAACGCGTCTGCAGGCGTCCGTCGTTCAGGGAGTTCCTTAAGTCATTCTCCACGATTTCCTCAATGAAGTTCAGACTTTTCTTGGTCGTTTTCTCTTCGTTTTGCTCACACATCTTGATGTAATATTTATAATTGAAGTGCAAAATTACTCAATTTTCGCGGAACCGTCAAATTATTAACCTTCTTCTTTCACTGCTTTATGGAACAAGGCCATTCATTGATGGCAGAGGAGGTGGCCACCTGCTGAGCCATGGTTTCAGCTTAGGGTGATGCTATATATAAATTAAGGTATAAGGAGCGGCACCGCACGTACGGCGTCAAAAGCCGGGGGAAGTGAGTCTATTCCACACTGGAATGCCGCGACTCTCCCGGGGAAGTGGCCCGTTCCACACTGGAATGCCGTGACTCACCCGGGGAAGTGGCCCGTTCCACACTGGAATGCCGTGACTCACCCGGGGAAGT
>JAFUHF010000005.1 GCA_017468985.1 Bacteroidaceae bacterium | reverse complement strand
GATGGTGTCTTCTCCATGGATGGCAATGTGGCTCCAATGGACAAAATATGCGATTTGGCGGAGAAGTATGACGCACTCGTTATGGTAGACGAGTCCCATTCCGCAGGTGTGGTGGGAAAAACAGGCCATGGTGTCAGCGAATACTTCCAGACTTACGGTCGCGTAGATATTTATACTGGAACGTTGGGCAAGAGCTTTGGTGGAGCAATGGGTGGCTTTACGGCAGCGCGTCAAGAGATAATTGACCTGCTGCGTCAGCGAAGCAGACCTTATTTGTTCTCGAACTCGTTGGCTCCAGGTCTTGTGGGTGCAGGCATAGAGATGTTCCGTATGCTAAAGGAGAGCAACGAACTTCACGACAAACTTATGGAGAACGTTGGTTACTTTCGCGACAGAATGATTCAGTTGGGCTTTGATATAAAGCCTACTCAGTCGGCTATTTGTGCCGTAATGCTCTACGATGCACCGCTATCGCAGCGTTTTGCTGCACGCATGCAGGATGAGGGTATCTACGTTACAGGTTTCTATTATCCTGTAGTGCCAAAGGGGCAAGCGCGTATTCGTGTGCAGCTTTCTGCCGGTCATAATCGCCAGCAGCTGGATAAGTGTATTGAAGCATTTGCCACTGTGGGCCGCGAACTCGGTGCGATTAAATAAAAACAATTAGCTCATGAAGAAACTTCTGCTACTGCTTATTTTGACTCCTGTTTGTGCCCTTCAGGCGCAGCAGTGGGGAGATTTGGTGCATGCCATGTCCTACAATGTACGCCATTGTGCCGGAATGGATGATCAAGTAAATGTTTCGCGTGTGTCAAGGGTGATTCGCACAGAAGATCCAGATATCGTTGCTGTGCAAGAGCTTGATTCCATGTGTACACGCTCAGGAAGCGTATATCAGTTGCAGCAAATGAGTGTGTTGACACGTTTGAAGCCTACCTTTGCCAAGGCGATTCCCTTTGGAGGAGGTTCGTATGGCGTGGGCATTCTCTCCAAAGTCCTTCCTCTTTCCGTAAAGAGAGTGCCATTGCCAGGCAAAGAGCCACGTGTGCTGCTTATTTGTGAGTTTGAAACCTATGTGTTTGCTTGCACACACCTTGATCTTGTGGAGGAAAACCGTATGGCTTCTATCCCTATTATTTTGGCAGAGGCAGAGCGGTTTGACAAGCCGTTCATCATGGCAGGAGATTGGAACGATGCTCCTACAACAAATTTCATGAAGGAACTCCGTAAGAGCTTTAAGCCAATGAATATGGCATTTCTTCCTACATTTCCTGCCGATAAGCCTACTACGTGCATTGACTACATTGCATACTACATTCCGAATGGCCAAGTGCGCGTAGGTACCTCAAAGGTGATCAATGAGCCCTTGGCCAGCGATCATCGTCCCATTACATGCGATTTCCACTCTTCCTATGTGCCCGATGGCATTAACTCGCTTCGTCGGGATGGCGTAACAAACGGTCCGGAACGTATCATTGATTTGTCGGGGCGGATTGTAAGTGGTGATGACGCTCCTTGGAAGCAACAGCAGGGAAGGCTTTATAAAAAGAGTGCCAAAGGCACTGTCATTATTCGTTAGAAGATCATATCGTTAAATATTTTAGTTAGGACTAACGGCTCCGATGTGAATCGCGGCCGTTACGTTTTTTATGTAGGTAGTGTTTTTGAGTGAATGGTTTATACTGTATATATATGGTTTCTTTTTAAGTGGTGTATTCCTTTTCTTTCGGAATGGTTTGGCAGAGTAAGTTATTTGTCGTACCTTTGCCGTAGATACAAATATTTTCATAACATTTAAATAATTCTCATTATGATAAGCAGACTGAATTTGAATAGTTCCATGAGACATATTGCATGTGCGTTTGTGGCAACTTCGATGGTTTTTGTGGGCAGCACGCTCTCCCTACAAGCCAAAAAACCGGTGACAAAGACGCTGAGTCTTGAAATAGGCAGTTATAATACGCGTCATTGCTCTGGAATGGACAATAAAGTGATGACAAAGCGAACGGCAGGTGTACTGAGAAAGATGAACGTCCCATATATTGCTGTGCAGGAGATGGACAGTTGCACGATGCGTTGCGGAGATTTCAATCAGATGGAAATCCTCGGCCGTGAGCTGGGGATGGTTCCCACTTACAGCCGCACTATTCCTTTGCAAGGCGGTGCGTATGGAGTGGGCCTTCTTAGTAAGGCTGTACCTATAAGTATTAAGCGATATTCTCTTCCAGGAACGGAGGAAGTGCGAACTTTGGTTTGTTGTGAGTTTAATGATTTTGTGTTTGCTTCCACGCACCTTACCTTGACCCAAAATGATCGCATGGCGTCGCTTCCCATTTTGATTAAGGCCGCACAAGAGTATAACAAGCCGTTTGTGATTGCAGGAGACTGGAACGACAAGCCTTCTTCAGAGTTCATCAAGTTGCTTAAGCAGTCGTTTACTATTGTAAGCCGAACAGATGTAAATACGTTCCCTGCGGACAAACCAAATCAATGTATTGACTATATTGCTGTCTATACTGGCTTGGAGGGACAGCTCAATCCGGACAAAAAGGCCTTCAAGAAGAAGTTCGGAAAGCAGTCCAGACTGCAAAAGATTACTGTAGATAGTTCTAATGCCAGTGTTATAGCAGAACCGGCCGCCAGTGATCATCGTCCCATTCAGGCCAGCTTTACGCTCAATCTGGAATATGATAAGTGATTGTTTCAACCTACTTCCTTCGGGGAGATAGTGACGGTTTATATCATTAGTATAGTTCCCGTGGCCGTAAGGTCACGGGAACTTCTATGTTTAAGCCCTGTCTTTTGGACAGGGCTTAAACGATGAGAACGACTTGGAGCCGTATGTACGCTACGGCTGTTGCTATGCGTCTATATTTGCAAATGTTGCATTCTTCTCGATAAACTCGCGGCGTTGTTCCACATCGTCTCCCATCAACATGGAGAAGATGTGGTCGGCAGCAGCGGCATTGTCAAGTGTAACCTGTTTCAACAGGCGCGTGTCTGGATTCATGGTGGTCTCCCAGAGCTGCTCAGGGTTCATTTCACCCAGACCTTTGTACCGCTGGGTGGTGATACCGCTTTCTGTGCCATCTCCGTAGGTCTCAATGAACCGCTGGCGGTCAGCATCGGTATAACAATATTCCTCCACCTTTCCCTTTTTGCATCTGTAGAGCGGTGGTGTGGCCAGATAGACATATCCTTGCTCAATCAGTTCTGGCATATAGCGGAAAAAGAGGGTAAGGATGAGCGTATCAATGTGCGAACCGTCTACGTCGGCATCCGTCATGAGAATTACCTTATGATAACGCAGCTTTTCAAGGTTTGCTTGCTTGCTGTCTTCCGTGTCTACGCCAAAGCGAACGCCCAAAGCTTGAATAATGTTATTCACCTCGTCACTTTCGAAGGCTTTGTGCCACATGGCCTTCTCTACGTTCAATATCTTTCCGCGTAGTGGCAGGATAGCCTGGAAAGCGCGGCTTCGTCCCTGCTTGGCAGAACCTCCTGCGGAGTCTCCCTCGACTAAGAATAGTTCGCAACGGGCAGGATCTTTGTCAGAACAGTCTGCCAGTTTGCCCGGGAGCCCTCCACCTGACATGGGGTTCTTACGGCGTACCGTTTCACTTGCTTTGCGCGCTGCAATGCGCACCGTGGCTGCCAGAATGACCTTATCAATAATGATTTTGGCCTCACGGGGATGCTCTTCGAGATAATTTGTCAGCGCTTCGCCTACAGCTTGCTGTACAGCGCCACTTACCTCGCTATTTCCTAACTTGGTTTTGGTTTGGCCTTCAAATTGAGGTTCAGCAACCTTAATGGATACTACGGCGGTGAGTCCTTCGCGAAAATCTTCGGGAGAGATTTCCACTTTGGCTTTTTCAAAGGCTTTGGTGTCCTCGGCATACTTCTTGAGCACGCGAGTAAGCGCTGCGCGGAATCCCATCAGGTGCGTACCTCCTTCAATGGTGTTAATGTTGTTAACGTAGGAGTGAATATTCTCGCTGTAGGAATTATTGTACATAACGGCAGCCTCGATGGGGATTCCCTGCTTCTCCGTCTTCAAGTAGATAACGTCGTCGAACAAATGAACCCTATTGGCGTCCACGTAGCGTACGAATTCCTTTAATCCGTCTTGTGAAAGGAACACCTGCTGCTGCGTGTTGCCCTCTTCGTCTTTCCGTAGGTCTGTCAGTGTAATCTTTAGGCCGGCATTCAGGAATGCTAGCTCTCGCATACGATTGGCTAAGGTATTATATTCAAAATGCACGGTAGTGAACACGCTGTCGTCCGGCCAAAAGTGTTGACAGGTCCCGTGCTTTGTCGTTTCGCCCACCACTTTCACTGAATAGAGCGGCTTGC
Source organism: Bacteroidaceae bacterium (assembly GCA_017468985.1). Taxonomy (GTDB): domain Bacteria; phylum Bacteroidota; class Bacteroidia; order Bacteroidales; family Bacteroidaceae; genus UBA6382. The sequence continues at coordinate 36,314 of JAFUHF010000005.1, read as the reverse complement.
CGCATGCGTATTCCTGCTGATAGATTTTTCCATCGCGAAAAACCTGCGTTATCATCTTTTTCGACAATGCGTTGACACAGCTCACACCTACACCGTGTAAACCGCCGCTAACCTTGTATGATCCTTTGTCGAATTTTCCGCCTGCATGAAGAACCGTCATCACCACTTCGAGGGCTGACTTATGCTCCTTGGGATGCATGTCTACGGGAATGCCGCGACCGTCATCTTCCACGATAATGGAGCCATCCACGTCTATCGTTACCTCTATATGTGTACAATATCCGGCTAAGGCTTCGTCAATGGAGTTGTCAACGGTTTCATTTACCAAGTGGTGAAGGCCTCGTGAGCTAATGTCGCCAATATACATGGCCGGACGCTTGCGTACGGCCTCAAGTCCTTCCAAAACTTTAATGTTCTTGGCGGAATAGTTCGCTTCAATCTTTTCAAAATCTTCCATATGATGCAATAGAATTCTTTAGGTACAAAGTTACGACTTTTTTCCCAATGTACCTACTGAAATAGCAGAAATTATAGCGTTACGGGCTTCCCGAAAGTCATTCTTCCGGTGCAAATAGCGGATCCCATGCCGGCAGTCGGATGGGTTTCTGTTTTGTCAGGGCCTGCAGCTTTTCTGGTACGTATTTTTTCTCTATAACGAGTCTAAATACGTATTCCGAGAACCATTTGTCACTCATAATGATGTGTCCATTATAGCCGGAGGTCTTTCCCCAACTGTTTTCTACCATCCATTTTCTTGGTTGCTGGTTTTCTTCGTCCAGGTCTACCGCCATGAGCGACATGGCGTGCGTGGATGCGCTGGCAAAAGTGCTGATGCGTTCCTTTTTGTCCATCGGGAAGCTGGTTCCCATCAGGTCGGCATAGTTGAAGTTTCCCGGGTCGGAATAGCCGCGCTTAGCGTCGTAGTCTTTGCGCACATCGCAGCTCAGGTAGATCATCGTGCTGTCCTTGATGCTGCTGATGCACATGGGTTTGAGCTCCTCCATGGGTAGGTTCACGAATGTCCAGTTCTGTCCGTCATACACGTGGCGGTCCAAGTCTATTTCGTACGTTTTGTAATACTCACGGGTAGGGTCATTCATGAACATAATGTAGTTTTCCTTCAAATTGGCACCGATGTATTCGTCATAAAAGCTTTTTGGGGTATACTCCTTGGTGCTTACGGGCTTTCCGCTTGCATCTGTGCGTGTCCACGTGAACTTTTCTGGCGGAATGCCGAAACAGCGCACCAGGAATCGGTAGATATCTCCCAACATGGCCTCTTTTTGTCCTTGCAGGGCTGTTTGTTTGGCGCCTTTTGCTGCCGATTCGCGCAGGGCCAGACCGTATTCGCGCAATTTCTGACTAATTAGCTGTCGGTAAACGGTGGTATTCTCACTGCTGTAGGTTTCGGGCATAACGCCGGAGGGCACAACGCCATATTTGCTGATGAGGTCGGCTACGCCTGTAAACTGGCCTCCGTCAGAGATGGGATTCTTGAACAGCCATTCCACCAGGCGGTCATCCATCGGTTTCTTGACGTTGTCTATGATGCTTTGGAGGAACAGATTCGATTTTTCGAGCTGGTCGTAGAAGAAGACGTAGTTTTCCGATAATTCAAATTCTCCCAACCCATATTTTTGGATCATTTTCGCTCTCATTATGTTGAGGCCTGTGAAGAGCCAGCATCTTCCGCTTCCTTTTTGGTTTGTGATGCCTTTCGATTTGATGCTGTGCGAAAAATAGGTGCCTCCGGGTATGGCGTTTTGACTCACGGTGGCTAACGTGTTGATAGCGTTGTCGTTCAGAGCGTTGGCAATGGCTTTGTCCGAGCCTTTCAGTACGGCGTTTTCCCTGTATTGCTGTAACAAGGAGGGTGTGATGGCAGTTTCTTGAGCCATGAGAGGCGCAAAGGTCATCAGTGCGATGATGGAAGCAGAGATTTTCTTTAGCATGGGGTGAATGATGATGTGATGGTTGGATCTTAAACGTTAAAAGCTAAAACCCCAACCTTTCTTGTGCAGGGTTTTAGCTTCTGATGACTATAGGGTGTGTCTGTTTTGACGCTTCATTAATCTTTAATATACTCACTCCAGTCGGTGAGGCGCATGTCGCCTTTCCTGCGGAACGTATCGTGCATGGCAAAGGCTGCTGAAAGAATGTGGTGAACCTCACCGCCATATTTTGCAGCCAGTTTCAGGTAGTCGTTGAGCAACGGACGGTAGTCGGGGTGGGCTATGGCGATGAGTCGTTTTGCGCGCTCCATGTCGCCTATGCCGCGCAGGTCGGCTACGCCATATTCCGTAATCACAGCGTCTACAAAGTGGCTGGTGTGGTCTATGTGTGAGCAGAAGGGAACGATGGAACTGATTTTTCCGTCCTTCGTTGTACTTCCACAGCTGAAAATACTGAGATAGGCGTTGTTGGTGAAGTCTGCAGAGCCGCCAATGCCGTTCATCATCTTCGTGCCGCTGATCTTGGTGGAATTTACGTGGCCATAGATGTCTGCCTCAATGGCGGTATTCATAGCGCAAACGCCAATTCGTGCAATCACTTCGGGGTTATTCGAAATTTCGCTCGGACGCAGCACCAGGCGCTCCTTGAAGAAGTCCAGGTTGCCGTTGATCTTCTGCAGTTCCTCATCGGTAATGGTCAGCGAGCATGCTGAGGCTCCCGTCACGCGGCCGCTGAGCAACAGTTCTACTGCGGCGTTCTGCAGCACTTCCGTGTAGATGCCAAAATTCGGTATTTCCTTGCTCGACCCCATGGCGCCCAGCACGGCGTTGGCTGTGGAACCCACACCACTTTGCATGTTGAGGAACGTTTTTGGTATCAGACCGTGGCGGAGATTATAGAGCAGGAAATCGGCTACGTTCTGGCCAATGGCGTCGGTCGTTTCGCTTGGCTCAGTGAATGCGCGAGCCTCGTCGGCCAGGTCGCACTCAATGACGCCGCGTATTTTCTCCACCGGCACTTCCACATAGGGCTTTCCGATGCGTGAAAGGGGCCCGGCCACATCTACGGGAGTGCGATGAGGATGATATTCTATCTCATAGATGTCGTGGAGGCCGCGCATTTTGCCTGCGTGGTGTAAATTATATTCCAGTATGATGCCTTTCTCTGCCATTCGGCATACCGTAGGGCTGATACCCACGGCTGCGGTCAGATACAGCTGTGCATTGCTGCCTACAATGTCAATGTCGCTTACCTCGATGATGGCCCAGTCTACTTTGCCCAGATTTCCCTGGCGAAGCTGAGTAGCCATGTTCGACAAATTCATATCGTGATAGGCAATCTCGCCATTGTTCACGTGGCGGCGAAAATCCTTGTTCGTAGTGTAAGGTGCGCGGAAGTTGATGGCGTCGGCATTGCTCATGTCGCCGTCGCAGCTCTGTCCGGTGCTTGCTCCAGTGTAAATGTTAACCTTGAAGGGACGTCCTTCGGCGTGTTCCTTTGCTGCGCGTTCTGCCAAGGCATGGGTTACGATCTTTGGAGCTCCGGCTGGTGTGAAACCGCTGAGGCCTATGTTGTCTCCATTCTGAATGAGTGCGGCAGCTTCTTGCGCTGTGATTTTATTCAATTCCATTTCTTAGTAGTTGTAGTAGCTTATATTCTTAACGAGCGCAAAATTACTCAAAACTATTGGCATTGTGCATATTGATGAATCATTTTTTTTCGGTACGATTTGGCGGAATGCTGACTTTTCTTTCCTACTCAGGCTTTCGGCCTTTGCTGAAGGTCCCGTTTCTGCTGATTTGCATCTCTCTGAGTGGACTTGAAGTAGAATATTTCGTACTTTTGCAACTGCAAGATGAGTCTGTCAGGGCTTGTAGGCATCCGTTGCCCTTGGAATAACTGTCGAAGCACATCGCACCATTATTATTAATGAAACAGAAGATTGGGTTTTTTGTTTCCGTAACGCTCGGGATGCTCACGGCTTTTGGGCCGATTGTTACTGACTTTTATTTGCCCTCCATGCCCGAGATGCAGGAGGATTTCCATACCTCTTCCTCGCTGGTGGCCATGAGCCTGACGGCCGGCATGCTGGGATTGTCCCTTGGACAGATCTTGATTGGCCCCTTGAGCGACAAATATGGCCGCAAGCGTCTCCTGGTGGGCTCCATGCTGCTGTTTGCCTTGTCGTCGATGTGCTGTGTGGTGGCCAAGGATGTGATGATTTTCAATTTCTTCCGGGTGATTCAGGGTTTTGGCGGTGCCGGAGGCATGGTGCTTTCCAAGAGTGTTTCTGCCGATATGTTTTCCGGCAAAGATCTGGCCGATTTCATGGCCATTCTCGGTGCCATTAACGGAATAGCTCCTGTCATGGCACCCATTGTGGGTGGAGCCACGGCTAACTTCACGGGTTGGAGGGGCGTATTCTGCGTATTGCTGGCCATAGGTGTGGTGCTGATGGTTTGTTCGGCGCGTTTGCGCGAAACGCTGCCGCCTGAGCGGCGCACAACGGGCAGCGTGATGCAAGCGTATACCCATTTGTTCAAGGTTTTTCGTAATCGACGCTTCACGCTTCCCACGTTGGCCATGATGTGCTCTTTTTTTGCCTTCTTTGCCTACATTTCGTCATCTCCGTTCATTTTTCAGCAGGTTTATGGACTCTCCCCGATGGAATTCAGCCTTTGTTTTGCCCTGAATGCGGTGATGATAGGCGCTGGCAGCATTTTAGCGCCTCTGTTCCGTCATCAGGACACGGCCATGAAGTGGGCGAGTCTCAACCTGATGGTGTCAGCCGTTCTGGTGGCCTTGTGCCTGCTCCTCAGGTGGCCGTTGCTTGTTTTGATGCCCTGTTACGTCTACCTGCTGCTCAGCTTCGGCCTTTTGCAGCCCGGAGCAGCCTCCATCGCACTCGATGCGGAGCGCAGCAATGCCGGAGCGGCCAGTGCCGTTTATGGTGCGGCTGCTTTTCTGGCTGGTTCGCTCGTCAGCCCGTTGACGTCGGTGGGAAACCTGCTGATGAGTACTTCCTGCATCATTGTGGTGGGAGCATTGGGCTGTTTGGCTCTTACGCTGCCGCTTTGTGCCACGCTGAAGCGCGAAGGCATGAGCCGCGAGGGAGCGGAATGAAGAATTTCAGTGAGATTTACTCAAAAGAACAGGGTGCGTTCCACCCAATAAACGAGAATTCCGGCAAGATAGCCTGCGAAAGCGATCCAGCTGATTCTTTTCATGTACCAGCCGAAGGTAATCTTCTCTAATCCCATTACCACCACGCCAGCGGCACTGCCCACGATGAGTATGGAGCCGCCTACTCCGGCACAGTAGGCCAGTAACTGCCAGAAAATGCCGTCTACGGCCATGTCGCCTGTGGGAGCCACGGGATACATTCCCATGCAGCCTGCCACGAGGGGCACGTTGTCCACAATACTCGAAATGACGCCTATGATGCCGGTCACGAGATAGTGATTGCCGTTAAAAGCCTCATTGAGGAATTCGCCCAGGGCGGTCAGCACGCCAATTTCCTCCAGGCAGGCCACGGCCATCAGTATGCCGAGGAAAAACAGGATGGTGCTCATGTCAATGCGCGAAAGCATGTTGGTAACGCGCTTCTGCATGGCGCCCTTTTCTTCTTTTTCGCGCAAATTGCTGTAAAAGATTTCCGTAACGGTCCAAAGCACACCCAAAACCAGCAATATGCCTACAAATGGGGGCAAATGAGTGATGGATTTGAATATGGGTACGAAGATAAGGCCGCCTACGCCTAGAAAAAACACAGTCTTGCGCTGTGCTGCCGTGAGATCATTGCTTGAAACTGCATTGGTGGTTTTGCCTTCAACCATTTTAAGCTCTCCCTTGAGCGAAAGCGAGAGGATGAAGGCCGGAATTATCATTGAAACTATCGAGGGAATGATGAGTTCCTGCAATACGCCTAATGCGGTGAGCAGGCCCTTGTTCCAAAGCATAATGGTGGTCACATCGCCTATCGGAGAGGCAGCTCCACCGGAATTTGCAGCGATAATCACGAGTGAAGCATAAACGATACGGTCTTTTTTGTCCTGAACCAACTTACGCAGAATCATGATCATCACAATACTGGTGGTAAGATTATCAAGTATGGCAGAGAGAAAGAAAGTCATGAAGGCAATGCGCCAAAGCAGGACCTTCTTGCTCCGGGTTTTCATCGTATCGCGCACAAAGTTGAAGCCGCCATTCTGGTCTACCAGTTCCACGATGGTCATGGCACCCATTAAGAAGAAAAGCGTGGTGGAAGTGCTGCCTAAGTGGTGCTCTATAATGTTTCCTACGACGAGAGCCACACTTTCGCCCCCTCCGATGGTGAGATATTCCGAAGGATTAAACATAAACAGCGTCCAGCAGAATACAAACATGAGCAAAGCTACGGCAGCTTTGTTTACTTTAGTAACGCTTTCGAGGGCAATACTCAAATAGCCCAGCAGAAATACGGCAACAATGATGGATGTCATGGATAAGTGATATAGACGATAAAGGGAAAACCCGAAAACGGCGCAAAGATAGTGGTTTTTACGCTGTCACAACAAATTTCAGGGCCTCCAACTGTTGATTTTGGCGAACATAGTGTGTTCAATTTGTCGGAATTAAAACCTTAGATGTCAAAAAAGGCTACTATTTGTTGATTTTTGGTTACGGCCGGGGCGTTTCCCTTGCTGGCCGAGGCTTGGACAACGGCCGGTGTGTGGAAAACAACTTCAAATCCATAATGGGCCAATTCTGTATTTATAATAACCCTTTAATTCTATAACCATTCTTGAAGAATTTTATAAATAAGGGATATTTATATTATTATAATTGAATGGTTTTATGTTTTTGATATTTCTATATATCCATACTTGTATGATTTTATAACTATACCTATTTTCACTATTTCAGTGAGCCTGTTAGGTTGAATAAGGCCGAGAATGGCTCTCGCAGGCAAGGGTAAAGTGGAAAAGAGAGCAGAAAACGCTCTTTCATAGACATTCAGTGACGGATTTGTGGCTAAAAATGGACTGCACTTTTCATGACAGGGAGAAATGAAAAACAAATTCTTTCCAATACCGTTGTCTCTCGTTTTATTCGTAACATTGAATAAGTTACTTTCACTCGGATAAGCGAAAAAGAAAAACAAAGTCATTCTTTTCCTCTTATCTCTCGTTTTATTCGTAACTTTGTCCCACCATATAAAGAACAACAGATATGCAGAAATTATTTTTATTATGCCTCACGGCAGCTATGATGGTCGGAACCACGGCCAATGCGCAGGAAAAGAAATATCCTGAGCCTGAAAAAATGAGTCCCGGAATGTCGGAATATTGGACACCACAGCCTAAGGTTGTCACTCCGGGTAGCATCACCACCAATACCGCGCCATCAGACGCCATTGTGCTTTTCGACGGAAAGGATCTCTCAAAATGGGAGAATTCCAAGGGAGAGGCAGCCGGTTGGGATGTTCGACAAGGTGTGGTGACCGTCAACAAGAAGGCCGGGGACATTCGAACCAAAGAAACATTCGGCAGCTTCCAGCTCCACATAGAATGGTCGGTTCCCAGAGGCATCCATGGAAGCAGTCAGGCTCGCGGAAACAGTGGAATCTTCCTACAGGGTAAGTATGAGGTCCAGGTGCTGGATAATTATCAGAACGAAACTTACGTAAACGGAATGGTGGGCTCCATTTACAAGCAGACGCCGCCGTTAGTCAATCCAATGCGCAAGCCCGGCGAATGGAACGTATACGATATCATTTACACGGCTCCAGTCTTCAAAGAGGACGGTACTTATCTCTACCATCCGCGTGTAACGGTGATTTTGAATGGGGTGGTGGTTCAAAACAACACGGAAATCCTCGGAACGACAGAGTACATAGGCTTCCCACGCACTGTGAAGCACGAAGAGGGACCCATTGTGCTGCAATCGCATGGTGATCCCAGCGAACCCATCAGTTTCCGGAATATATGGATTAGAAAAATGTAAATATCCTTCCTGCTGAAGGTTGAATTGGGCTTATAAGGAAGCTACGGTTTCCCGATAGGCCCAATTCCTTCATTCTGCTCTGCCCTCATGAAGAAGTTTATCCTCGTTTTGCTGCTCATCAGCCTCCAGTTGCCAGACCTTGAGGCCCAGCAGGCAGACAGCCTGCTCACGCTGCGTGACACCTTGATGGCCCTGCAGGCCGAATTGCAGGAACTGAAGGTCAGGGAGCTGCTCATGCAGCAGGAAATAGCACGGTCGGACGAGCACGCCCGTGAAGACTCGCTGCGCAAGGTGCGCCAGCTGCAGCGCATGGACTCCCTGCGCCGCATCACGACCGGCTATCCCGTGGTGATCGAAGGCGACACGCTGTTTACCTTCTACTCACGCAGCGCCGGGGTACAGGCGCGTATGAGGGCGGCCAACGCACAGAGTGCCATCCTTGCCCTGGGCCATAGTTTGAGCATGAGGCCTGACTCTATCCATATTTTTGAGAGCGAATACTCTACCGACATCATGGGAGGCGAAAAGTTGATATTGAGCCTTACCGACATGGACGGCATGTGGATGAACACGTCTCGACAGGCCCTTGGCAAGGCCTACGGGGCTGCCATACGCGACAAAGTAGAGCAACTGCATGAGGAGTATGGCATTCAGCAGAAAGTGCGCGGCATATTGCTGGGGCTTTTGATCATTTCAGTGCAAGTGGCACTCATATGGGTGACTCTGAGGCTCTTCCGCCGCTTCAGGCGGCGCATCATCCTGTTTGGACATAAAAAGTTGCGTCCATTCAAGATCAAGGACTACGAGGTGCTCAACGTACATCGTCAGGGGCTCGCGCTGCTGTTTCTTTCGAATGTTTTGCGGCTTTTGGTCATCCTGCTGCAACTGCTCATCAGCATTCCGCTGCTTTTTTCCATCTTCCCCGAAACCAAGACGATCACTTACAAGCTATTTGGCTATGCATGGAATCCGGCAAAGGATATTTTGCTTTCAGTCATAGGCTACCTGCCCAATTTGTTCAAAATTGTGGTGATTTACATCTGCTTCAAGTATCTGGTGCGTGGCATGAAGTTCGTGGCAGGCGAAATAGCTGACGGTAAGCTGAAAATAAATGGTTTTTACCCCGAATGGGCACGCCCTACGTACTATATACTCCGCGTTTTGGCCTACTCCTTCATGATTGTGATGATTTGGCCCTTATTACCGAGCTCCAACTCGCACATATTCCAAGGAATGTCTGTATTTCTCGGAGTGATAGTGTCGTTAGGCTCAACTTCCATAATTAGCAACATGATGGCCGGGCTGGTGATGACTTATATGCGTCCGTTCCGCATTGGCGACTACATTAAGCTTGAAGAAAACGAAGGAGAGGTCATCGAGAAGAACGTTTTGGCTACCAGAATCAAAACGCCGAAGAACGACATCATCACGATACCCAATTCAGCCATTCTTTCCTCCAAAACCTTCAACTATACGGCCTCAGCAGAGGAATTTGGCGTGATTGTTCATACCCGTATCACGTATGGCTACAGTCTTTCGTGGCAAAAGGCAGAGCAGCTCCTCATTGAAGCCGCATTGCGCACTAAAGGCATCCTTGCTGCGCCGAAGCCCTTCGTTTTGGCTTCCAAGCTCGACGACTTCTACGTATGTTACGAACTGAATGCCTATACGCGCCAGAGCCATACGCTGCTCGACGTCTATTCTGACCTTCACAAGAACGTACTTGACCGATTTCGGGAGGAAGGGCTCGATGTGTCGTGTCCCCATATCTATTCGCGCGTAGAAAGACCCACTGCACAATCGTGAGCCGGAAGGACACATTACTTCCGGTGCCCCACCGCAGGCTGCGGAAGGGCTTCTCAAACCTGTCGAAATAGCTCATTCATATATCAATAGTAGATAAAGCTTGTAAAAGATATCTTCATTTGACAAAAAAAGTGTAATTTTGCATCCAAAAATCAATATATATGTTGAATAAGAAGGTCAGAGTACGCTTTGCTCCGAGCCCTACGGGGCCGTTACACATAGGAGGAGTGCGTACGGCTTTATATAACTTTCTGTTTGCGCGCCGAAATGGCGGAGAGGTGATATTCCGCATAGAAGATACGGATTCAGCACGTTTTGTTCCCGGAGCGGAAGAGTATATACAGGAAAGTTTCCGTTGGCTGGGGCTCCAGTTTGACGAGGGAGTCGGTTTTGGAGGTGATAAGGGCCCCTACCGACTGTCGGAGCGCCGCGACATCTATAAAAAGTATGTTCAGATACTCCTGGAGAGCGGTGCAGCCTATTATGCCTTCGACACTCCCGAGGAATTGCAGAAAAAACGCGAAGAAGTCCCCAACTTCCAGTATGATGCCAAAACGCGCATGCAAATGCGCAATTCGCTCACGCTTCCAGACCAAGAAGTGGCACAATTGGTGGCAAACGGACCGTATGTAGTGCGATTTAAGATAGAACCTGGCCACGACATTCATGTGAATGACATCATCAGAGGTGATGTGGTGATAAAGTCGGACGTATTGGACGACAAAGTGCTCTATAAGTCGGCCGACGAGTTGCCTACATATCATTTGGCAAACATTGTGGACGATCACCTGATGGAGATCACCCACGTCATTCGTGGAGAGGAGTGGCTGTCGAGTGCGCCGCTCCACGTATTGCTTTACAGGGCCTTCGGCTGGGAGGAGAGCATGCCACGCTTTGCACATCTGCCCCTGCTGCTCAAGCCAGACGGAAAAGGGAAGCTGAGCAAGCGCGACGGTGACCGTTTAGGCTTTCCCGTGTTTCCGTTGGAGTGGCACGACCCACGTGATGAGGGCGCAGTGAGTGCAGGCTATCGCGAGAACGGCTACTTCCCCGAAGCAGTCATAAATTTCCTCGCACTGCTGGGCTGGAACCCCGGAACAGAGCAGGAAATCTTCTCCCTTGAAGAACTTACGGCCCAATTCGACCTTAATAAATGCAGCAAGGCCGGCGCGAAGTTCGATTATAAGAAAGGAACATGGTTCAATCATGAATATATTCTGAAAAAAAGCGACAGCGAGATAGCACCAGAGTTTGATCGCATACTGAAGGCAAATGGCATCCAGGTACCGATCGATAAGGTCACGAAAGTTGTTGGAATGATGAAGAACCGTGTCGATTTCGTCAAGGAACTCTGGCCTTTGTGCTCCTTCTTCTTCGTTGCGCCTGAAAATTATGATGAGAAGACGGTAAAGAAACGCTGGAAGGAAGAATCAGCTCAAGAAATGCAGCAACTTCGCGACGTGCTCGAGAATCTCGACGATTTTAGCTTAGAGCATCAGGAGAGTGTCGTAATGAAATGGATTGAAGACAACGGACTTCATACCGGAAACATAATGAACGCTTTTCGCCTTGCATTAGTGGGGGCAGGAGTGGGACCGCACATGTTTGACATCTCGGCCTTCCTTGGTAAGGAAGAAACGTTGCGTCGTTTGGACCGAGCCATTAAAGTGTTGGGGTAAGCAAAGAAATGTATTCGCTCGCGATTTACTTATATATGTTTTGCGTCAATGTAGTAGCGCTCTTCAACAAGAAGGCGAGGCTACTGATGCGCGGACATCGGAATATCTACCCTATACTGAGGGCCAATATACGTCCTGACGAACGCTACATTTGGTTTCATGCGGCCTCGCTCGGTGAATTTGAGCAAGGTCGCCCCCTGATGGAGATGATTCGTAAGGAACATCCTGAATACAAGATTCTGTTGACGTTTTTTTCGCCTTCAGGTTACGAAGTGAGGAAGAATTATGAAGGAGCCGATGTGATTTGCTATCTACCATTTGACACGGCGCTCAATGCGCGGAAATTTGTGCGGTTAGCAAGACCCGAGATGGCCTTTTTTATCAAATATGAGTTCTGGCAGAACTACCTTACCGTGCTTTATAAGAAAAATATCCCTGCCTACAGCGTGTCAAGCATATTCAGACCCAATCAGATCTTCTTCCGTAAATATGCGAGGCCATATGCACACGTTTTAAAGTGCTTTGCCCACTTCTTTGTGCAGAACCAGCAGTCGTATGACCTGCTCACCCGTCATGGGATCAAGAATGTGACAGTGGTGGGCGATACGCGTTTTGACCGAGTAATACAAATCAGGGAAAACGCTCATCCCCTTCCTGTCGTGGAAGCATTTGCGCAGTCAGTGCCCGACGGGGGACAGATGGTGGTGGCTGGAAGCTCTTGGCCTGCCGATGAAGACATCCTGATAGACTATTTTAATCAGCATTCGAACCAATGGCTGGTGCTTGCGCCCCACGTGGTGAGCGAAGACCACCTGCAGGACATTGAGCGGAAGCTAAAGCGCCCCTGCATACGCTATTCACAGGCTACGACGATGAATGTAGCGGCGGCAGAATGCCTGATCATAGATGGTTATGGTTTGTTGTCGTCCATTTACCGTTACGGACAAGTGGCCTACGTAGGCGGCGGTTTTGGCGTGGGCATCCACAATGTGCCCGAGGCTGCGGTGTATGGTTTGCCGGTGGTGATAGGGCCTAATAACAAGCATTTCTTGGAAGCGCAGGCATTGCTGAAACTCGGGGGCTGTTTTGAGATTCAGGATGAGGCTTCCTATGCACTGCTGATGGAGCATTTGGCTTCCGATCGCGCTTTCCTTCAGGAAGCAGGGCAGAAAGCCGGTGCATATATCAATGAGAATGCCGGTGCTGCTGAGAAAGTGTTTAAGGCTGTGGCCCTTTGAGCAGCAAAAAGAAAGCTTCAAAAAGAATAAGACGATAAATCATGAACGGATTGGGTTCTTTCAATATTCAGCAGGTGTTGAGTTGCTTCATTGTGTTGTTTGCTGTAATTGATGTGTTCGGCTCAACACCGATTATTATCAGTTTGCGCAACGAAGGACGTCATGTGGCATCTGGCAAGGCTACTTTGATCAGCGGAAGCATCATGCTGTTGTTTCTGATAGGTGGTGAATGGGTGTTGCGTCTCTTTCAGGTCGATGTGAAGTCGTTTGCCGTGGGCGGAGCCTTCATCCTATTCCTGCTATCGCTCGAAATGATACTCGATGTGGTGATCTTTCGCAACCAGGGCCCCATTAAGTCTGCCACGTTGGTTCCACTCGTGTTTCCTCTGCTGGCTGGAGCTGCATCGTTCACCACACTGCTCTCGCTGAGGGCTGAATATGATATGATAAACGTATTACTGGGACTCTTTTTCAACATGGTATGGGTCTATGTGGTGTTGGTGGCCACCGATAAGGCGCAACGATTCTTTACCGAACCTCTTATATATATAATGAGGAAATTCTTCGGCATCATTCTGCTGGCGATCTCAGTGAGACTCTTTACGAGCAACCTGATTCCCCTTATCCGTTCCATATCGGCCGCGGCCAACTGATAGAAATCGTATTAATTCTATAGTGAGATGAAAAAATTAGTGTTGTTTATTGCCCTGCTACTGCCCGTGGCAGTGGCAGAAGCCAAACAGAAAGCATCGAAGAAGGCACCGAAGCACATTATCATCGTGGGATTCGATGGAATGAGTGCACAGAGCATCCGCGAAGCCGATGCCATGCCATTCTATGAGAGCATGATGAAAAAAGGAGCCTATACGCTCACACGGCGCAGTGTATTGCCCTCATCAAGCGCATGTAACTGGGCCTCACTCTACATGGCGGCTGGCCCGGAGCAACATGGCTACAACAAGTGGAATAGTAGGACTCCAGACTTTCCGAGTGACACTCTGACGCGTCATGGATTTTTCCCTGACATCTATTTTCTGATTAAAGAGAACATGCCAGGGGCAAAAATAGGTCATTTTTATGAATGGGATGGCATGCATTACGTGGTAGATACACTCAGTGTAGATCGGGATTTTCATTTTGACCATAACAACGAGGCACAGATGCAAAGCGTCATAGATTATGTCGTAAAAGAGAAGCCAACGATGGTAAGCATTGTGTTTGATAATCCAGATCATGCTGGACACTCCATCGGATGGATGACTCCAGAGTATTTGGCTGCTGAAACAGAGATGGACGGCGCGCTGTCCAGGATATATAAGGCTGTGGAGCAACAACCCGGAATGCTGGAAGAGACATTGTTCGTTTTGACGGCTGACCATGGAGGTAAAGGGAAAAGTCATGGCGGAACTTCGCTCGAAGAACTGGAGACTTGCCTTGTTTTTTGCGGAAAAGGCATTCAGCCAGGAACGGTTATAACGGAAACATCTAATGTTACTGATGTGGCTGCTACGTTAGCTGTGATTTTGGGCCTTCCCCGACCTCATGCCTGGATAGGACGTCCGTTGCCCTCCATCGTTGGGCGAAAGAAGAAGTGACGAGCGCCAAAATAAAAAGAAAGGGTATGGCGATAAGAAACGCCATCCCATAATCAAAGTATAAAACACGAAATCGGGGACATCATGGAATAAAATCCTGATGTCCCCGATTCCTATAGTACGGGAGAAGGGTTATTTCTCCTCGTTGTTGTGACGATTGCTGCGCGGTTGACGGTCGCGATCACCGCGCTGGGATCTTTGTGGGCGGTCGCCACGTGGACGCTGAGGTCTGGGTGGACGTTCCTCATAGCCTTCGGGCTTTTCGGTGAGTACTTTATGGCTCAAGCGATACTTGCCTGTCTTTTCATTGATCTCAAGTAGCTTCACCTTGATGATGTCACCTTCCTTGATGCCAGTTTCTTCCACAGTCTCCAGTCTGCGCCAATCCATTTCGCTGATATGGAGCAGTCCTTCGCGTCCTTGCATAAATTCTACGAAGCAACCGTAAGGCATGATGCTAACCACTTTGGCATCGTATACTTCACCTACTTCAGGAATGGCAACGATAGCGCGAATCTTTGCTAAAGCAGCGTCAATACTTTCCTTGTTAGGCGCACTGACTTGAACTTTTCCTACTCCATCTACTTCGTCAATGGTAATAGTGGTACCAGTCTCTTCCTGCATTCCCTGAATGATCTTTCCACCCGGGCCAATCACAGCTCCAATGAATTCTTTAGGTATGGTGATCTGTTCAATTCGGGGAACGTTGGGCTTGAAGTCTGCACGAGGCTCACTGATGGTTTCCGTGATCTTTCCCAAGATATGTTCTCTACCTGCTTTGGCCTGCATGAGTGCCTTTTCAAGGATTTCGTATGACAAACCGTCGCACTTGATGTCCATCTGGGTTGCAGTAAGGCCATTTTTTGTTCCGGTGGTCTTGAAGTCCATATCTCCCAGGTGGTCTTCGTCGCCGAGGATATCGCTGAGTACAGCATATTTTTCTTCACCTGGGTTCTTGATCAATCCCATGGCAATTCCGCTAACAGGTTCCTTGATGGGAACACCTGCATCCATCAATGCCAATGTGCCTGCGCACACCGTGGCCATTGATGAGGATCCATTGGATTCCAAAATCTGTGAAACGACACGAACAGTATAGGGGAATTCCTCTGGAATTTGTCCTTTCAGAGCACGCCATGCCAAATGACCGTGGCCAATTTCTCTTCGGCCAACGCTGCGTTGGGCTTTGGCTTCGCCAGTACAGAACGGGGGAAAATTATAGTGTAACAAAAAGCGCATATAGCTCTGATCGAGTACATCGTCCACCAATTTTTCGTCTAATTTTGTACCTAGTGTACACGTGGTGAGCGATTGTGTCTCGCCACGGGTGAACAGGCCTGATCCGTGAGGCATTGGCAGCGGACTTACTTCGCACCAGATGGGACGGATCTCGGTAGTGGTTCTTCCGTCAAGTCGCTTTCCTTCGTCCAGAATGCAACGACGCATAGCGTCGCGCTCTACATCATTGTAATAGCGGTCAATCAGGTTATTTTTCTCTTCCAGTTCTTCGGGAGTAAGATCTGCATGTTCAGCGGCGTATGCTTCCTTAAATTCTTCGCGAATTTGCGTAAAACCTTCCTCACGGCCGTGCTTGTCTGCCAATCCGCTGGCAGAAAGGGTA
Source organism: Bacteroidaceae bacterium (assembly GCA_017468985.1). Classification (GTDB taxonomy): domain Bacteria; phylum Bacteroidota; class Bacteroidia; order Bacteroidales; family Bacteroidaceae; genus UBA6382. The sequence continues at coordinate 20,437 of JAFUHF010000005.1, read as the reverse complement.
TAAGCCTTGTCATAACAAGCGCTACGCACCTGTTCTCTCAGTTCTTCATCGTTTACCTCATGGCAATATTCACGCTTAACATCGGTACCCAGTTCTTTTGAAAGTTCTTTTTGGAGCTGACACATGGGCTTGATAGCAGCGTGAGCGGCTTTTAAGGCTTCAAGAAGGTCTTGTTCGGAAACTTCTTTCATTTCTCCTTCAACCATCATGATATTCTCTTCAGTGGCACCTACCATGATGTCCATATCGGCACTTTTCAATTGTTCGGATGTGGGATTTACCACGTATTCTCCGTTAACCCTGGCTACGCGACACTCTCCAATGGGTGCTTCGATAGGAATGTCGGAGCATGCAAGAGCTGCGCTTGCTGCAAAACCGGCAAGGGCGTCGGGTATATCAACACCGTCGGCACTTAAGAGCATAATCTGTACGTATACCTCTGCATGATAATTGCTGGGGAACAGTGGACGAAGCACTCGGTCTACCAAACGGCTTGTGAGGATCTCATAATCCGACGGACGGCCCTCTCGCTTTGTAAATCCACCAGGGAAGCGGCCTGCGGCGGCATATTGCTCCCTATAATCACATTGTAACGGCATAAAATCCGTTCCTGGCACTGCATCTTGGGCAGCGCATACCGTTGCGAGCAACACAGTATTGTTCAGTCGCAGTACGGCGGAACCATCGGCCTGCTTGGCCACTTTTCCTGTCTCAATACTGATGGTACGACCATCAGGAAGCTGGACAGTTTTTGTAATAACGTTCATCTAAATCGGTTTTTTACTTATTTCATCTTAAAAAGCGCACAAATTTACGACTTTTTTCTCGTTATTTGAGGTGACGAGGCTGAAATAATCTTGTTAATCAGAGAATATGTGCTTTATTGCCTCCTTATTTGATTTTTTGAAGTATTGGGATATACATGAATGGCAATTTTTTGATTACTTTTGGCTGAAAAATACGAAAGATATGCCAGATAAGTATTTATTAGAGGTTTGTACAGGCAATCTGTGCAGTGTTAAGGCTGCCGTTCGTGCCGGTGCTCAAAGGGTAGAATTATGTAGTGCCTTAGGAGTGGATGGGCTTACTCCGTCTGTGGGATTGATTCGATATGTGCGTCAAAAGTATTCTGATCTGACGCTGCATGTGCTTATTCGACCACGTGAGGGCAATTTTGTATATACGCAAGACGAATTAGCCGTGATGCAGGCCGACGTGTGTGCTGCCGTAGAGGCAGGAGCCGACGGTGTGGTAATAGGATGCCTAACGGCTGAAGGAAACATAGATACATCTGCAGTGAAGCGACTGATTCAAGCTGCAGATGGACGTCACGTCACGTTTCATCGGGCTTTTGATCACTGCAAGCATCCTGAGCAGGCCTTGGAAGACATCATAGACTTAGGGTGCGATCGCTTGCTTACTTCAGGACAAGCTCCCCAAGCTATTGAGGGGTTGACATTGCTCCGCAGATTAGTCGCACAGTCTGCCGGACGTATTATTATCATGCCTGGAGCTGGCGTGACGGCCGAAAATGCTACGAAAATTCTTCTAACAACCGAGGCTTCGGAGATACATGCTTCGGCTTCAGTGCAACCGTATCCTGATGCAGATTATCGTGAAACGTCAGAACAGAAAGTAAGAGACATTCTGGCTACCATAGGCCGACTATAATTTATGGATAGTATTGACTAATTCCTGGCCGATGCCAATAGTGTAATCCTGACGCAAGAAGACTACTCGATTAAAGGTATCTGCTACAAGGAATACTGGCATTGCAGTGCTTGATAATTTCAGATTATTCCATATTTCGGTTTTGATATGGTCTGCGATGTCCGTTCCCCATACTACGGTGGATGGAAGCTCAGAAAACTCTTCTTTGTTGATCTTTTCCAGTTCGTCTTCTGTTTCACAAAGAAGAATGATCTTATGCCCCCATGACTCAAGCTCGTTTTTACATGCCGCAAGGTCGCGTAGGGTATGATTGGAAGGTTCGTGTCCTGCTTTGATAAGACCAATGATATAATAACCGCGTCCAGTGGTGGAAAGCAGTGATTTCTGTTGCTGGGTGGCTTCGTCGAAGTATAAATTCTCGGAATTGAAGTTTCCGATCACCTGTACTGCGTCAAGATTTTTTCGCAGAGTGAGTGTTGCCGCAGTATTTTCGTATGGATGGATGTCAATGAAATCCAGATGGGCCAAAACACTTCCATTAGCTAACCGCGTACCAGATGTAAGCAAATATTTACCTACAGAAAGTGGCTGTGGCTGTGCAAAACTTTCCCATGTAGTGGTATTTTCAGGATATTCCATCAGGCGTAGTCTGCCATTGCGTAGTTGGCTAAAGGTAAAATGATTATAGTATTTTGCCTCATTACCTATATTGCTGTCTATTGCGCCGGCATAAGTGAGTTGTACCGTGCCATTAGGGCTAATTGGGGTTTCTTCGGCATTTGTGAGTGTCACTTGATGCCATTCTCCTTTCCAATACTCCACTGTTCCATCAACGGGGTTGATTCGGGCTGGTATACCTAAGCTCCGCGCTGCTGATACGAAGAAAATTTCTAATGAATGGGAATCTGTGACGTTTAGTTTAAGCACTCCAAGTGGTTCCATGCAGAGTTGTTGTGGATTCCAGGCGTTATCAATACGGATGTTCTCTCTGCACCATTCAACTAAAAGTTCAGGATCATTTGCCAAGGATTCTCCACCTCTATTTTGGAAGTATTCTCTCAGAGTTTTTTTATATGGAGTGAGCTGTTCGTTAGCTACTCTGGGGCAGAGTACATATTGTTGGTAAAGGGACTTCTCTGGCAGATCGTGCCCTTCTTCCCTGCTGTCCATGAGAACATCGAGCGTAATGTCGCGCAGGTCTTTTGCTGAAAGAGACAGCAATAATGGCAGAACTTGGCTTCTGTCGGATGCTGTAAGGGTGAGAAACTCCTGAATAGTGGCGTAGTTGCCTCGCGATGCAGGAATTAGCTTCTGTAGAACATCATTTTTAAATGCCCATTCGGATGTAAAGCTCTTTATTTCACGCTCTGTGGGAAAAGAATTTTCATAAGCTTTTCGTAGGGAGTCTTCGGCTTGCAGGCGACAGGTGTTTTCAGCTCGTTGCTCATCCGTAACCTCCGGAAGTTGTCCGCTTGCGGTAGGCGGAACTAAATCCATGTCGGTCGTTTTTTCAATAATATTTGATGTTGGGCTAAGTGTGAGCTTGAGTTCTTTATCTTTTCCGATGCTTACTTTCTGAAAGGTGAATTCCCCATTTTTTGTTGCCCAAACTACCATGTCACCGAGACCAGCCGTGAGTGATACGTTGCCTTTAGGGTCAGTATATTTTGTGGCTACGGAATAAAGTTCTGCGTAATTGTAAATTTTGAATTCTATGCAAGCACTGTCAATGGGTTGACCAGCGTCATCTTCTACATGTATGCTTACAGATGCAGTTGGAGCATAATTCTCAGTGACATTAATTTCTGTGAAACAATTGGTGCGCGACATGACGTCTTCTGGCCCATCGTAGCGTCCAAACACTTTTGTATGCATCAACATGGCCCGTGATGCCGATTCATTGAACCATCCTAAATTGAGTACGGGTTCAGGTTCGCATGCTCCCAGAAAATACCATTTCCCATCAGCCCATGCTTCCACCCAAGCATGGTTGTCGTCAGTGTGGGCCCAGCGAGGTGTATATACCTGACGTGCGGGAATACCTACAGATCGAAGGGCCGAAACAAGAAATGTGCTTTCTTCACCACAACGCCCGTAGGCTGTTTTTATGGTGGCCAAAGGACTACTGGTGCGTGCATCAGAAGGACGGTAGGTGGCCTTTTCGTGACACCAATGATTCACTTCCAAAATGGCATCTTTCATGGAAAGATTCTGTACGCGTTCCTTTAATATATTATAGAAGATCCAACGACAACTATCCAGATGCTCATTGTTAACTCTTATCGGTAGAACGAAGTGCATCCATTCACGTGTAGGGATAGAGTGTCCCCATGTCATTTCCTCTTTTGCTTGCAAGGAAGAATTTACATTGTGTAAGTAGAAATCCTCTGGATAATCTGTAAGGTCGGGTAAGGCCATGTAAGCATAAAGAAACTTCATGCATCGCAGTTGTTGGTCAGTGAGCTCTTTTTGTAGGAACGAGAATGGTCCGTTGGAACCTATTTGTTGCTGCCGTTGTTCAAAATCAGTCTCTATTGTTGAATTTATGCGAGAATGATTGCTGCACGCAGAAACGAGCAGTGTGAAGAGTGTGATGACGAGAAGTTTGTTCATGAATGAATGGAAATGAATGATAAACGTGAGCAAAAATACGAATAAAACGAGAGATATGGGAAAAGGAATGAGTTTGTTTTTCATTTTACTTATAGGAGTAAGATGAAGCCTTGTCTTAATTGTGATAGAAGGTTTGTTTCTGCGAATGAGATACTTCCAGTTTTGCAGTGAATCAAGGTGTTCATGGGCTTGAACTGTGTTAAATTTTGTTCTTGGCGCAATTTTTCGGAAAAATGTTTGGGCATGGAAGATTTAATGTCTATCTTTGCAGCAGTTTTAAGCGCGTGGGGATTCCGGTGTAACCGCATCGGGATTCTTTGTTTTTCGTGCTAAATGTTGAATCAATTAAATAAGGTAAGATATGGCATATATGTCACAAGAGGGCTACGACCAGATGGTGGCCCAGTTACGGCACATGGAGAGCGTTGAGCGTCCGGCGGCCTCTGCAGCAATTGCTGAGGCTCGCGATAAAGGTGATTTGTCTGAAAATAGCGAATACGATGCAGCCAAAGAAGCACAGGCCATGTTGGAAATGAAGATCAACAAGCTCAAGGCAACCTTGGCCAATGCGAAGATTATAGATACGAGTAAGCTCTCACGCGATTCTGTTCAAATACTTTGTACGGTGGAGATGGAAAACGTCAAGACGGGGCAGCGCATGAAGTATACTATTGTGAGCGAGAGCGAAGCCAATTTGCGCGAAGGAAAGATTTCGTCTACTACGCCCATTGCCCAAGGATTGTTGGGAAAGAAGGTGGGCGATGTGGCTAAGATCGTTGTGCCGCGTGGAGAAATGGAGCTAAAGATTACGGCAATTTCTTTTGATTGACAGTCATGCCTACTTTGTTTTCCCGAATCATAAAAGGAGAGATCCCTTCCTATAAGTGTGCAGAGGACGAGTATCATTATGCTTTTCTTGATATCAATCCACTGAAGCAAGGCCATACGCTCGTCGTGCCTAAGAAGGAGGTCGATTACTTCTTTGATCTTTCAGATGAAGAAATTGCAAGGATGCAAGTCTTTGCAAAACATGTGGCAGAAGCCATTAAAACAGTCTTCCCTTGCCGTAAGGTTGGGCAGGCCGTGTTAGGTTTGGAAGTGAATCATGCCCATATTCATTTGGTGCCATTAGACACTGAGGGCGATATGCTTTTCAGTAAGTCGAAAGCCGAGCTTACGCCAGAGCAGATGCGAAATACGGCCGATTCTATTCTTTCGACCTATAATGCGATGTATGAGTAATAGTGCCTTAGGGAATAATGCGTAGACGTAGTATCGATACAAAAGGCTTTAACTGTTGAGTTATGGCCTTTTTTTGTAGGTGTGACAGTATGAATGTCGCATTATGTGCGCTGTTGTCATAAGTTGTTCTGTTTAGGCCAGTCTGAAAGATGTAATTTTGCACTTTCCATTTAGATAATCAGGAGGAAGAGTTTCATGAATGTACGCATTGGCAGATTTATTGTATTGATTGGGATGCTTCTTATTGGAGTTCCTTCATGGGGACGATATGTAATCATGGGAAAGGTGACGGACGCTCAGCGAGGTGATTCTGCTCTGATAGGAGCTTCTGTAAGACTCTTGCAGACGGATAGTAGCTTTGTTGCCGGCCAATCGATCCTTAAATCAGATGGTATCTTTAAGTTCCAACCTGATAAGTTGGGGCAGTACATTTTGGAACTCAAGTTTGTGGGCTATGCTACTCAATTCCATAATGTAGAACTGACGTCAAAAGCAGATTCCATAAACATTGGAAAGGTATCCTTGTCAGTGGGTGACATAACGTTAGGCAATGCTACGGTACGGGCCCGTGCTTTAGAAACAATGATGAAGAAAGATACCATCGTGTTTAATGCCGCAGCATTCAAGACCATGGAAGGCTCAACCCTCAAGAAACTGGTAGAACAACTCCCCGGTGTGGTGGTAGATGATGATGGAGGTATTACCGTGAACGGAAAGGCTGTAACAGAAATTAAAATCAACGGAAAAGACTTCTTTAAGGGCGATACAAAGGTGGCCATGGAAAATCTGCCTGTCAACCTCGTTGACAAGGTAAAGACTTACGAAGAGAAGAGCGATTATTCCAAATATACGGGCGTGGAGGATGGTGACAAGAAAACGGTGCTTGATATCAACCTGAAGAAGGAGCTGAAAAGCACCATTACATCGAATGGAACGATTGGTGGAGGAACGGCGCACCGCTATCGCGATGAATTGTTCATGAATCGTTTTACAGATCTGACACGGCAAACCCTTTATGGCAACATGACCAATCTGAATGGCTGGGGATGGGGGCTTAGGGCTAACAAAGACTTTGGAACGAATTTGCAGTGGATGAATAAAGAGAAATGGGGCGAGCCGGGCCGTTATCAGATCAGTGCTGGCTTGCGTTATGGCCATGGCAGCTCCGATGTGACGAATTCGGGCAATTCGGAAACTTTCCTGACAGCCAGTGATGTGCGCTCTTTTGCAAACAGCCTGAATGCCAGTCAGAATAGGAACTCTAACTATAATGCTGATGCCCATCTGGAGTGGAACATTGACAGTCTGAGTTTTCTGTATGCCTATTCCAACCTAGGCTATTCCAAGAACAATGGGTGGACTAACAATAGGAGTGCCACCTTTAATGCTGATCCGTATGAAATAGAAACGATGGTAAGTCCATTGGATAATATATATAGCGAAGATCCTAATGGCCAGCTGATGGCCATTGCGGTGAACAGGAATACCTATCAATCGAAGAATAATGGCCGCAACAGATCGCTTGGTGCTGGTTTTGGTTTGTTCCACCGCTTGGACACGTTGGGGCAGAACATATCATTGCAAGCCAGCCTGAATATGGGAGATTCTCGCAGTTATAGCTATAATCTGTCGGACATCCAATACTATCAGGTAACGGGAACACGGCCGCAGTCTTTTTATGACCAATACATCACCTCGCCTACGCGCAGTTGGAGCATGCATGTAAATCCGTCATATATTTATGCTTTCACCAAGCAGTTACGTGCTACGGTAAACTATCGTTTCTTTCATTCCTATAATGACAACGACAAGGTGTGGTATGAGCTCGATTCTCTGGTGCAATATCAGGCGCATAATCATCCTGTGCTGGGCACGTTGCCTACGGCCGATTCTTTAGCATTGGCTTACAATTTGGAAAACAGCCAGTATTCCACTTATAATGAGTATGAGCATTCCTTCAGCTTGGGGCTTAATTATTATAAGGAGAAGTCCATTACCTTCAATGCCACATTGGAGCTGAAACCACATCATACGCGATTACATTATCAGAAGGGAACTTTCAATGAAACCCTGCGTCGCGACATTGTGAATTTCAATCCACGACTCTACTTTAAATACGAATTTACGGATAACCATCATATTGACTTCAATTACAATGCCGGTAATTCCTATCCGTCCATGTTGAACTTGATTGACATTCCTGACAATAGTAACCCATTGTATGTAACGCGAGGCAATCCTGACCTGAAACCGTCGTGGAATAACAACTTCTCATTGAACTATCATCTGTACAGCCCCAAGCTACAGCAGTCAGTCCATCTCCATCATAATTTCCAGCAGACTTCGAATTCCATTTCCAATACTATTACCTATATTCCTGAAACCGGTGGTCAACGTTCACGGCCGGAAAACATCAATGGCAATTGGAAGTCCGACAACCATATGAGTATTCATAAATCTATCGGAAAGAATAACAAGTATCAGGTAGAAGCTCGTTCGGGCACGTCCTATGACCACAATGTGGGCTATATCAGTGTGGGTTCTGGCGAGAATCTGGAGAATGAGAAGAATACGGTTCGAACGTTGAATCTGCATGAACATGTCGGAGCAGCCTATCGGGTTACCTATTTTGACCTGCGCATAGGCGTGGACTACAATTTGCAGCATTCTCATGCCGATCGCCAGAGTGGTGCCAACCTCAATGTGTATGGCATGGGATATATCTTCATGACGCATGTTCGGACGAAGTGGAATACCGAACTGGGCTCTCGTCTGCGTATAAGAACCCGTAGGGGTTATGATGATCCGCAGATGAATACGAACGAATACCTCTGGAACATGGACATTACGCAAAGTTTCCTGAAAGAACGCAGGTTAACGGTAGGCATGGAGGTTTACGACATTCTTCATTCCCGAAAGAACATCAGTCGCAATGTGTGGGCTACGGGTAAAAGCGAAACGCGTACGAATACGATTGGAACGTATGCGCTTTTTAAGTTGACGTATAAGCTGAATCTCTTTGGTGGAGGTCAGTTGTAGTCAGTGGGCTACCTCCATGATGTAGAAGCAAGAAGTGGTAAAGAAGTTGCGCAGCCAGGGGATGTGGCTTAGTGCGGACCACAGTTTACGGGGACGGAGATGGAACTTCGTTTCGTAATGTGGATTGATGAAGTAAAGTTGTCGGTGTTCTATGTGGAAACCTTCTTGTTGGGCAAGCCTTTCAAATAGTTCAATGGGGCAACGGGTCTTCTTGATGCTGAGTAGTTCGTTAATGGTGGCTTCGGGTTCCTTGGCCATGCGCAGTACGGTTTTGTAGAGGCTGTAGGGCAGCAGGTGGAAGAAGGGCAGGTGAGAAAGCAACCTATTTTGGCAGATCTGCTGGTGGCCGCCAAATGGCATTTGCCAGGCAGGGAATGACATGAATACTTTTCCTCTTTCCGTAAGGTAGTCTCGAATGTGACGCAAAAAGTCGGCCTTGTCGGAAATGTGTTCCAGTACGTCGTGACAGATAATCAAACCAAATTGATGCTCCAGTTCCTTCATCTCGAAGATGTCGGAGGCAATGAATTGTCCGTTGGCTTCTGATTCGTGAAACTTTTCCTGTGCCACCTTTATGCGTGATGGCGATAGGTCAACTCCGATCGTTTTGCACCCTCTTTGGCTGAATGGAAGCAAGTTCCCACCATCTCCACACCCTATTTCAAGCACCGAAAGGCCTGGATGCAACGTGAGGAACTGCGAAATGTAGGGGATGAAGTACTTTTCACACGTCGTGACGAGTTCATCAAAATATTGCGACCTGTTGTTTTGCCGTTCTTGCATAATGGAAGAATGTGATGCAAAGTTATAAATAATTAGATTAGTGGAGCCTTGGTGGTGACTTAAAAAGAACTCTGGTTTGAACAATTCTCCTCAATCTGCCGAGTGAATGTCCAAACCAGAGAATGTCAGTGATCAGGATAATTCCTTATTTCAGTTTGCGATAACCGTAAACAGCTTGTTCTCCCAGTTCTTCTTCGATGCGGAGGAGCTGGTTGTACTTGGCCATGCGGTCGGTGCGGCTCAGTGAGCCGGTCTTGATCTGGCCAGAATTGGTAGCTACGGCAATGTCGGCAATGGTGGTGTCTTCGGTCTCACCTGAACGATGACTGGTCACTGTGGTATAGCCATGACGGTGTGCCATCTCAATGGCATCGAGGGTTTCGCTGAGTGAGCCGATCTGGTTCACCTTGATCAGAATGGAGTTTGCAGCACCAAGCTTGATGCCCTTCTCCAAGAACTGAACGTTGGTTACGAAGAGGTCGTCGCCTACCAACTGGCAGCGGTCGCCAATAGCTTCGGTGAGTTTAACCCAGTTTTCCCAGTCGTTTTCGTCCAGACCGTCTTCAATGGAGTCAATGGGATACTTGGTGATCAGTTCTTCCAGATATTTGATTTGTTCTGCAGCGGTAAGCTTCTTTCCGTTAGGATCCTTCTTCTTACCGTCCTTGAGTTGTCTGTAGTCGTAGAACCATTCACCGTTTTCCTGTATGGCAAATTCGCTGGCAGCGCAGTCCATAGCGATCTTTACGTCACGTCCCGGTTCGTAGCCGGCATCGCGAATGGCCTGACAGATGCTTTCAAGAGCATCTTCAATGCCGTCAAGGGCTGGAGCAAAACCACCTTCGTCGCCTACGGCTGTGGAGAGACCACGCTTCTTGAGCAACTTAGCCAAAGCGTGGAACACCTCAGCACCCATTCTGATGGCTTCGCGTTCTGTGGGAGCACCAACGGGACGGATCATGAATTCCTGGAAGGCGATGGGAGCGTCGGAGTGCGCACCACCGTTGATGATGTTCATCATGGGCACGGGCAGTACGTACGTGTTGGTACCGCCAATGTAGCGATAGAGAGGAAGACCGAGATAGTTGGCTGCGGCATGGGCAACTGCGAGCGAAACGCCGAGGATGGCATTGGCGCCGAGGTTGCTCTTCGTCTTCGTACCGTCGAGGGCAAGCATCTTGTGGTCAATTTCGCGCTGCTCAAGAACGGAGTAGCCAATCAGTGCCGGAGCGATGGTCTTGTTTACATTTTCAACGGCTTTCAGAACACCTTTTCCAAGGTAGCGGCCCTTGTCGCCATCACGAAGCTCCAAGGCCTCGTTTTCTCCAGTTGATGCGCCAGAAGGTACTGATGCACGACCTGTAACTCCACTTTCCAGTGTAACTTCGACTTCTACAGTCGGATTGCCACGTGAATCCAGAATCTCACGGGCATGAATGTTCTCAATAATCATTTTTGTTTTGCTATATTTATGATGATGTTATTCGTGATGGATGGTCTACCCATTCGGTGGATGCAAAGTTACAATGATTTTCTTATAAATGAAGCAAATGGCGTGAATTAATCTTTCTTTTGTTTGTTATTGGGGCCTATCTGTGGACTCCAATTCTGCCAGTTGCTAGTTGCGCTTTTAATTTTCAGTATAGCTGTAGAGTGGTATCTGTTTGGGTGCATAACAAAAAAGCGCCACTCCATGGCGCGTTATCTGAGTGGAATGGTGTAATTTTGCATCAGTTAAGATATAACCCACAGTAATTCATAATCGGATGGAATTAGGAAGTGATATAGTATGGATCATTATAAGCATAGCCGTAGTGATTGGTGGTGCTGATCAGTTTACGGATGGCGCAAGTGCATTGGCTCGCAGGCTGAAGGTGCCTTCCATCGTGGTGGGACTTACGGTGGTGGCCTTTGGCACGTCAGCTCCGGAACTTTTCGTCAGTCTCACGTCTGCCGCCCAAGGTTCCGCAGGCATGGCCGTGGGTAATGTCATGGGCAGCAATATTTTCAATGTGCTATTGATTGTGGGTCTGTCGGCTGTGGTTGCTCCCTTCTTGGTGTCAAAAAGTACAGTGAAGAAAGATGTGCCCTGGGCCGTTGGTGCCACTGTCTTATTGTTGCTGCTCTGCATGGATGGCCATATTTCGAGGGTCGACGGTTTGTTGTTGCTCGCAGGATTTGTGGCGTTCATGGTCTATACGCTCAGAATGGCCCGGACGAGCGGTGAGGAAGAGACGGATCCTGTTTCTTCCGATGTTTCTGTCGGAAGTTCGGTGGCTTTGATCCTTTGTGGTCTGGCTGCTCTGGTGCTGGGAAGCAATGTTTTTGTAAGCCGGGCATCCGATGTGGCTTCGGCCCTCGGTGTGAGCGATGCTGTGATTGGGCTTACGGTGGTGGCCGGTGGCACCTCGTTGCCTGAGTTGGCCACCAGCATCGTGGCAGCGCGTAAGGGGCAAGCGGCCCTGGCCATAGGCAATGTGGTGGGAAGCAATGTGTTCAATGTGTTACTCATCTTAGGCCTTGCCAGTCTGGTCCGTCCGTTGGGAATGGAGGGCATTACCGTGGTAGATTTTGCCTTGTTTGCAGTGAGCATTCTTTTGATGTGGCTCATGTGCCGCACCTCATATAAGGTTACCCGATGGGAGGGTGTCATTTTGTTCATCCTTTTCCTTGCCTATATTTCCTGGCTGGTGTTTCATGCCATCTGATGTAGGCCAGAGTGGAGTGAAACAAATGTTCTTGCAGAATAAAGTAGAGCCTTTCTTTGTCCTTTAATGCCATAATCGTAACTTTGCTGCGAAAAGACCGATAAAGTAATGAATGAAGCGTTGACTGCCATCACCATATTGGCATATTTCCTATTGTTGTTAGTCGTATCAAAACTTACGGGTAAAGATGCTACGAATGATTCCTTTTTCCGGGCAGGAAGAAAATCTCCGTGGTTTCTGGTGGCCTTCGGCATGATTGGTGCCAGTGTGTCTGGCGTTAGTTTTGTCTCGGTTCCCGGATATGTTGGCGTTACCCAAATGACTTATTTGCAGATGTGTCTGGGCTTCTTCCTGGGCTATCTCATCATTGCATTCGTACTGCTGCCCATGTATTATCGCCGAGGCCTGACCACCATTTATACTTATCTGGGCCAGCGCTTCGGAGGGGCGTCTCACAAAACGGGCACCATCTTCTTTTTGTTGAGCAAGATGACGGGTGCCTGTGCGCGCTTTTTCCTGGTTTGTTTGATCTTGCAGCAGTTTGTATTCAACGCCATAGGCATTTCCTTTGTGTTTACGGTACTTATCATGCTCTTGCTGGTGTGGCTCTATACGAGGCGAGCCGGAATCCGCACCTTGGTCTATACCGATACGCTCCAGACGTTGAGCATGCTCACTGCTTTGGTGGTGGTGACGGTACTGATCGCCCGACAGATGGGGCTGGACTTTAATGGACTGTGTAGCATGGTGACTGAGAGCCACTATGGTCGTATCTTTGTGTTCGACGACTTGATGTCGAAGCAATCCTTCTGGAAGCAATTCCTGAGCGGCGTTTTTGTAGCTATTGTCATGACGGGATTAGATCAGGACATGATTCAAAAGAATCTTACGAGTAAGAACCTGCGTGAGGCACAAAAAGACATGTGTACCTACGGCATTTGTTTCATCCCGGTCAACCTGTTGTTCCTGGTGCTGGGCGTCTTGCTCTATACTTTTGCAGCCTCACAGGGCATTGCTACACCGCAGAAAACCGACGAATTGTTTCCCATGTTGGTACAGGGGGGCTATTTTGGCTATGGCGTGACCATCTTGTTTGTGTTGGGCATTGCGGCGGCGGCCTTTTCGAGTGTGGACTCGGCCCTGACGGCTTTGACCACGTCGTTCTGCATCGATATTTTGGACATAGAGCAGAAGAATGTGGACGAGCAAAAGGCAGTGCGTGTGCGTAGGATGGTACACATCGGAGTGGTGGCCTTGTTTGTGGTGTTTACCCTAATATTCAAGGCCTTGAACAATACCAGTGTCATTGACGCCATTTATATCATGGCCTCTTATACCTACGGTCCCCTCTTGGGCTTGTTCTCCTTCGGATTGTTTACGAAGCGTTTGCCACGCGACCGATTCGTGCCGGTGGTTTGTGTACTTTCTCCGCTGATCTGTTATTCGCTTTCCGTTTTGGTGCCAAAGTGGACGGGTTATCATTTTGGCTACGAACTGCTCATGCTCAATGGCTTGCTGACGTTCATGGGGCTGTGGATGCTTTCACGTAATGCTGCCTCCCGAAAGGTGTAGCCGTCCATGTAAGGTTTTCTTCGTTACCTTGTAAAATTGATTCCTGCGGCTATAGATAGAGCAGGAGTCCGGCCACGCCGCAATAGCAAATCATGCGGATAGGGTTAATCTTGAAGAATTGTGTGCCAATAAAGCTGGCTGCGAACAGCAAAATGCTGATATAGAATTGCCACGGTGATTCTGATGGAGTGCTGAAGTTTTCTTTTGTCATCAGCAGCAAGGCAGCTGCGGCTATAAGTCCTACCACAGTGGGGCGTAGCAATCCGAAAATGGTCTCTACGATGGGGGTGTTGCGAAAATGCTGAAAGAGGCGGATCACGAGGATCATGAGCAAGAAGCTGGGCAATACGACGGCCAATGTGGCTGTTGCGCTCCCTAAGATGGCAATGGTGGGCGAGTAGCCGCTGTTGAGCACCGCCTGATAGCCCACGTAAGTGGCTGAATTGATGCCAATGGGGCCTGGGGTCATCTGGCTCACGGCAACAATGTCGGTAAACTGCGCGGTGCTGATCCATTCATGGTTGGTTACTACCTCGCCCTGAATGAGAGAAATCATGGCATATCCGCCACCAAATCCGAACAGACCTATTTTGAAGAATGCAAGAAAGAGTTGAAGGAATATCATGGTTGGGGCTTATTCGTGGGGTTGAACGTATTTGCCATAGATGAATCCACCTATGGCCACTAATGCAATGATATAGATGGGCGAAATACCCAGCAGACAGATGGCAATCACCGTGAAGATGGGTAGCCATAGATTGGTCAGCGTGATGTGGGCTGAGCGTGCCAGGCTGATGCACGGAGCGGCAATCAGTGCTACGATGGCCGGGCGAATGCCTTTGAAGATGGCTTCCACTACGTGGTTGTCGGAGAAGTGGGTGAAAAACATGGCCACAAGCAGAATGATCAGGAAGCTGGGTAGAATGGTGCCCGTAGTCAATGCGAGGCTTCCTTTCAGACCGCGCAGTCTGTACCCGATGTAAATGCTGAAGTTTACGGCAAAAACCCCGGGAAGGGTTTGAGAGATGGCCATGAGGTCCAGAAAGTCTTCTTTCGTGAGCCATTGTTTTCGGTTTACCACTTCTTCTTCAATCAGGGGAATCATGGCATAGCCTCCTCCCAATGTGAAGCTGCCGATCTTGAAAAACGTTTTGAATCCGTCCCAATAGGTATTCATCTGCGGTATGTGATTAGTCTTGCAAAATTACACATTCTTGTGCGCAATGCCGCATAAATGCCCTGTTTTTTGCGTACCCTAAAAAGTGGGATGGTATGGTGCTGTGACCTGAACGTGTATGGAAGTCAGTTGCCGTTTCTTTTCGGTTTTTCTCTTTAAGTATATTGCTCATAGTGGTTTAGCGGTATCCAAGACCGTCGAAGGAAAAGTTCCGCGCCGTTCGGAATGGGCAAAACCGTCGAAGGAAAAGCTCCGCGCCGTTCGGTATGGTCCAAAACCGTCGAAGGAAAAGTTCCGCGCCGCTCGGAATGAGCAAAACCGTCGAAGGAAAAGCTTCGTGCCGCTCGGAATGGCGAAAAAACTCAGAAGTGAAACCTCGAAAAAATTCTTTTTCGTTCCGTTCCGTCGAAGGAAAAGCTCCAAAAAGTTCTTTTTCACCCAAGATTGTTGACGGAAAAGCTTGAAAAAGTTTACACGAGTGCAAAACCGTTGAAGGGAAAACCCGAAAAAGTTCGCGTGGGCGCAAATCCGTCGGAGGAAATTATTATAGGAGTTTACATAGGGTAAAAGAAAGAGCTCAAAGCTTATGAATCAGGTGGGAGTGGGGCTACAGTGCAGGCTGACTGACATAAAACGGTGCGCTCCCTGCATGTCATATTGTCGGATATCGGATGTTTCGATGAGAAAGATGCATTTGGACGGGCAGTCTGGGTAGTGTGGGTAAGGATTTGAGTGCATCACTTCATTCTTTTCTGCAAAGTTGACCAATAGGGCTCTTTGCATACCTCAAATATGGCAAATCAACAGATTATACGGAAGTTTGAACGAATAATTCTTTTCTTCATGAACCGTATTTGAAAATTCTTCGTAAATTTGCAACTTCACATGAGAGTGTACTTTAAGAAGTGCTTCGAATTGTGCATCAAAACAGAGTAACAATTTATTTATTAACTTAATAATGTACTACGTAATGAAAAAGTATTTTTCAATGCTTTTGCTGACATTGGGGATGCTGGCTTTCGGCATTCCGGCGGTAGCTCAGGGCAGTAATGATATTGCCACGGGCTACTATTATGTTTACAAAAGTGAAAGTCAGGCCCTGACGAATATCAATCTGGGCCTGAAGTGGGATCCCCTTCAGAGGGGGAACGCTGCTTTCATTTTCCATCTGGAGAAAGCAGAGACTGGTGACGATGAGTACTGGATGCAGAGTTTGGTAGATGGCTCTTGGTTCTACGGCGTTACCAATTATTATGTTACGGAGTTTCGTGCGAATGAGGCTGACAAGGCTACCATTCGTTTTACTCCTATTGCCGATCAGGAGGGCCGTTATGGCATTCGTCCGACAAAGTCACGTCCTGATCTGACAGGTGACAATGACATTCATAACTACTTCCAGACCACGGGTTCTCGTAAAGAGGGCGGTGTGTTTGCCGGTGGTCCTAACGACTATCATCCGTTGGCTCAGTGGAGTGCTGATGCATGGATCGTGGAGCAGGTTCCGGCCAACGAGCTGGCTACTGCTAAGTTGCGCGTGGCTCTTGTAAAGGCCATTGAGGAATATCAGAATGCTTATCACTTTACGGCTGGCGCTGAAGGTTTGATTACCAATGCAAGCGATGGCGATGACAGAACCGGTGCCGGTTCACAGTTCTTTACCACTTGCCAAGTGGGCGACAGCTACTCATCTATTAAGAACCTGATTGACGGTGACCTGAACACCTGCTTCCAGTCTACATGGAACGCTGATCAGGCAGAAGCTCCGCAGTGGTTGCAAGTAGATGCCGGCAAGGAAGTGGAAGGCTTCCGTCTGCAGATTGGTCTGCGCAACGGTGACTGGGGATCGGCCGAGATGTGGCAGGACGTTACGCTCTATGCTACCAATGACGAAGCTGCAGCCACCAATGCTGAGATTGCTACCATTGATGACGTGAAGGCCAATGCAGCTTGGACACGAATTGGTGAGTACAACTTCTCCACGGAGAAGAGCCTTGCTTTTGGCAATGGCAACTGGGGACTTCAGATGATAAAGGGTGTTGCTGAAGCAACAGATCGTATCCAGACGAAGGACTTTTTGCTTCAGGGTAAGAAGTATCGCTATCTGCGCTTCTATGTAAATCAGACCATGAATCCGCAGAGCGACAATAAGGACTTTACGCTTGGCGAACTTCAGATCTTTGAAATTGCCAATCCAGTGGCAGAAGCCTCTCTTGCACCCAAGGCTGCAAAGCTGGCCGTTCTGATAGCAAGTTCTGAGCAGTTGATTGCAAATGGTAGTGCTACGGAGGCTGACGTTGATGCTTTGGTAAAGGCTACCAATGCAACTCCCGAAGATTTTGGAATGTTCAGCACGGGTTACTACTATATTTATAAGAATGACGCACAGGCCCTGACAAATATCAATCTGGGCCTGAAGTGGGATCCCCTGCAGAGAGGAAACGCTGCCTTCATCTTCCGCTTGGAGAAGGCTGAGGGTGCTGACGATGAGTACTGGATGCAGAGCTTGGTAGACGACTCTTGGTTCTACGGTGTAACGAACTATTATGTTACGGAATTCCGCGCAGATGAAGCCGACAAGGCTACCATCCGTTTCACTCCGCTGGCAGACAATGACGGCTATTATGGCATTCGCCCAACAACGTCGCGTCCCGACCTGACGGGTGACAATGACATTCATAACTACTTCCAGACAACGGGGTCGCGCCAGACATCGTTCTCAGGCACAACGAATGACTACCACCCGTTGGCTCAGTGGAGTGCTGAGGCTTGGCGTGTGGAGAAAGTTTCGGAAAGCGAATTGGCAGCTGCTAAGTTGCGCATAGCCCTTGTTAAGGCTATCGAAGCATCACAGAATGCATACAGCTATACTGCCGCTTCTGAAGGCTTGATTACCAGTGCAAACGATGGCGATGACAGAACCGGTGCCGGTTCTCAGTTCTTTACCACTTGCCAAGTGGGCGACAGCTATTCATCTATTAAGAACCTGATTGACGGTGACCTGAACACCTGCTTCCAGTCTACATGGAACGCTGGTCAGGCAGAAGCTCCGCAGTGGTTGCAAGTAGATGCCGGCAAGGAAGTGGAAGGCTTCCGTCTGCAGATTGGTCTGCGCAACGGCGACTGGGGCTCTGCTGAAATGTGGCAGGACATCACCTTGTACGCAACCAATGACGAGGCAGCAGCAACGAATGCCGAGATTGCTACCATTGATGACGTGAAGGCTAATGCAGCTTGGACGCGCATCGGTGAGTACAACTTCTCTACGGAGAAGAGTCTGGCTCTTGGCGATGGCAACTGGGGATTCCAGATGGTGAAAGCTATAGCAGAAGCAACTGACCGCTATCAGACGAAGGACTTCGTGTTCAATGGTAAGAAGTATCGCTATCTGCGCTTCTATGTAAATCAGACCATGAATCCGCAGAGCGACAACAAGGACTTTACGCTCGGCGAACTTCAGATCTTTGAAATTGCCAATCCTGCTGTAAGCTCTGCTTATGCAGACAAGGTGGATGCCCTGAATCAGTTGATTGAGAAGGCAGAAAAAACGCTTGCTGCTGGAACTGGCGCTACCGAAAGTGATGTAGAGGCTCTGATTGAAGCTACCAAGGAAGTGACTGTGGCTTCTGCTGCAACTCTGGTTTCTACCTTTGATAAGGCAAAACCATTGGTAACCAATGTTGACCAACTCTCGGCTAATGCCATTCAAGTGGGCGACGGCGGTGGTTTGGCAGCATTGATTGATGGTAATCTTGCTACACATTTCCATAGTGCATACAATTCTAATAACGGTAGCACCCTGCCTGATGCCAAGCAGTATCTGCAAGTAGATCTTTCGGCTACTCCCGTAAGCCAGATTTACTTCACGCTCAACGGTCGCAGCGGTGGCTATCATGACACTCCGACCGACATCACGGTGCTTGCTTCTAACGACGGTGAAGAGTGGACCGAAGTAACGCAGTTGGAGAACATCATCGATGGTAATCCTGCTGATGCTTACGTGGCGCAATATGTGGACCTGAAGTCTACTTACAAATATGTTCGTTTCGTTGTTGACAGAAGCACACAGGGACGTACGGTTGCCGTTAACGGTAATACCTACTACTTCTGGAATGCAACAGAATTCCAGGTATATGCCGCTGAAGAGGTGAATGTAGCTCTGCAGGCTGCCTATCAGTTGTATGGTTCTGAAAAGGACTATGACACTGACGGCACAGATCCTGGTTACTACTCAGCAGAGAAGAAGGCAGAATTCGAAGCCACGATGGCTGAGGTTCGCTCTACGGCTACAGGCATCATTCCGAATGAACAGGCCGAAAGCCTGGCTCAGAAACTCAACGACGCATTGGCTGCTTTGCAGTCAAGCTTGATTGAAGTGACGGACGGATACTATTCCTTTATTAATGCATTCCCGACCTTTGAGGCAAATCAGGGCGTGAAGAAAGCCATCACTGCAAATGATGCTAACCTCACTTGGGGAACATATGATGAGGCAGATCCTGCTTACCTCTTCAAGGTAACGAAACTGGAAGATGGTTCTTATTCTGTTCAGAATGTGAAGAACAACAAGTACATCAACACCGTTCCTGGTCGCAGTGCTGTGGTTCCCGTATCTGACGAACAAGTTACCGGACAGATCTTCACGCTGATTGCCGGCACGGTTCAGTTCAACTTGGCCAATACGGCAAATGCAGAAAGTTATCATCCTGCAGGTCACAGCGGCGGTGACGGAATCAGTGGCAATATCGTAGGTTATCCTGGCGGTGCCAATACGCAGTCTGCATGGTATGTTCACAAGATAACGGACGAGGCCGAGATTGCAGAACTGATAGACAAGGCAGAGAAGGCTCAGTCTTCTGCTAAGCTCAATGACTTGATACAGCAGGCGTGGGTTGCCGTTCACGATGCAGGTGAAGCATTGATTACCAATGCAACCGACGGCGACGAGGCTTGTCAGTTCTCCAGCAACGCTAAGGAGAGCAGAGAAGGTTCTTATGCAGCACTGATTGATAACAATATTGCAACCTTCTTCCACTCTGTATGGAGTGCCGCAGGCCCGGAAACTCCTCACAACTTGCAGATAGATCTGGGACAGAAGGCTCAGGTGTTGAACTACACCTTTACTTCTCGCGGATCAGGTAATCATGATGTGCCTTACGTGTTCAACATCTTGGCAACTAACAGCGATGAGCTTGGCGCTAATGCTGAAAGTGCAGATGATGAATGGACTTTGATTGCCGAAGTAGAAGACAAGACCATTCCTAACATCAATGGATTTGTTTACAACAATACGATAGATCTGGGCAGTCAGTATCGCTACGTTCGTTTCGTGGTACTGAATACTACAGACCAAGTCAATGGTCGCGTGAACAGTACGACTGGACAGCCTTACTTCAACTTGAGTGAGTTCCAGATTTACGCTAACACGGAGAATTCTGATTACGCAGCTTCTCAGGAAGTGAAGACGGCTGTTGACGAACTGAACGCGCTGATTCTTGCCGACGTGGCCAAGGTGGCTAATCTGGAGGCTAAGAATGAAGATGTAGAGGCTTTGGCCGCCGCTCTTGACAAGGCTAAGTCCATCATCGCTGAGGTGAAGGAACAGAGATCTCAGGAGCAGGTGAACACTGATCTC
>JAFUHF010000056.1 GCA_017468985.1 Bacteroidaceae bacterium | reverse complement strand
GATCTGTTTTATTTTAATACCGCAAATATACGACTTAGATCAATACCATCCAAAATAAAAGGCGAAGAAGATGAATGATTATTGATTGCATCATGGAAACAATGAGATTTCGTATGCTCTGCAACCACTTGCAGGGTTGGACTTATTGGGGTACTTTTCAACAGGGACGCCATCCCTGCCTGAGAGCTGAAAGCCTTGCAGGCTTTTTGTGCGGTGGTATTCAACGCTGGAAGCGTTGCAGATCATGGTATGCGAATTGTCAATTCATAATTCACAATGCCCAATGCACAATTAGGCTCGTCGTTCTGAAACCACTTGCAGGTTTGGATATATTGGGGTGACTTGTCAACTGGGGCCCATCCCTGCCTGAGACCTGCAAGTCCTCTGGGCTTTTCTTTGCGATAGTGCTCAAGGGTAAGCGGCGATCTTCATCAGACCCCTCCGTCCTACGGCCACCTCCCCTACGCTTAAGGGGAGGAGTTTCCGTGCTCTTGGCCTGCGAACAAGCAGCTGCTCCTCTAAGCGTAGGGGCAACTGCTGCGCCAGCTCGCAGCCTCCCCTGCTCTACAGGGGAGGAGCTTGCTCCTTCATTTGATTCAGCGGAACAGCAAGCTGCCGCCCTTGGTAGGGGGCTCCGCGAAGCGGTGAGGGGTATGACCATACAAACGAATTGAGTATTATGCATTCAATCGTCCCCGAGTGTAGGGAATTCTGCGTCATTCGAACTCCCCGACGTCCCCGAGTGTGGGGAACGCTGCGTTATTCGCCCCCCCCGGCACTTCCGAGTGTATGAAATGCTGCGTCGGTCGACCTCCCGGGTACTTCCGAGTGTATGAAACGCTGAGGAGTTTGTTGGCTGTTTACTGGTAGAATGGTCTGTGTATCCGATGACTTGCTTTACCTAAGAGGAGGAACGGCATAGCATAGAGATGAGAATTACAGTTCGGCTTCTTTCATGCGTTCTGCATTTTCGGCTACGATGAGGTGGTCTATGCAATCCTGAATGTCACCATCCATGAAGGCTGGAAGATTGTAGATGGTGTAGCCAATGCGGTGGTCGGTGATGCGACCTTGCGGATAGTTGTAAGTGCGAATTTTTGCCGATCTGTCGCCTGTGGATACAAGGGTTTTCCGTCTGTTGGCGATGTCATCTACGTATTTTTGATGCTCTTTGTCGTAAATAAAGGTACGTAGCCGAGCTAATGCTCTTTCTTTGTTTTTGGGCTGGTCGCGTGTTTCGGTACATTCGATGAGAATTTCCTCTACCTGACCGGTAACAGGGTTTTTCCAATTGTAGCGCAGGCGCACACCGCTTTCTACCTTATTTACATTCTGTCCGCCGGCACCACTGCTGCGGAAGGTGTCCCATCTGATTTCTCCTTCGTTGATTTGTACCTCAAACTGATCGGCTTCAGGCAGTACGGCCACGGTGGCAGCACTGGTGTGTACTCTGCCCTGGGTTTCGGTTACGGGTACACGCTGCACGCGGTGTACGCCACTTTCATATTTCAGTGTGCCGTAGACGTCCTGGCCACTGACGTAGCAGATGACTTCCTTGAAACCGCCTACGCTGCCCTCGCTTGCGCTCGAGATGTCGAGTTTCCATCCCTTTCGCTCTGCATATTTGGTGTACATCCGAAACAGGTCGCCGGCAAAGAGTGCGGCTTCGTCACCTCCCGTCCCACCGCGAATTTCCAGTATGGCATTCTTGCCGTCCTCGGGATCCTGAGGAATGAGAAGAAGTTTGATTTCTTCTTCGAGTTTAGGCTTTCGCTCTTCACACGTGGCCACTTCTTCGCGCGCCATTTCCCTGAGTTCGGGATCATCTTCCGTGAGCAGCAACTGCTTTCCCTCTTCCATGCTCTGCAGCAACTGGCTATATTCCTTGCGTGCGGCCATGATGCGTTCCAAGTCTTTGTATTCCTTGGAAAGTTTTACGTAGCGTCCCTGATCGGCTATGACAGAAGGGTCGGTGATCAGGGTGCTTATCTCATCGAAACGGGCGCTGAGGCCATCGAGCTTTTGTAGTATGTCGTTGTCTGCCATTTGAGTGATAATGAAGCATGATGAAAAGAGGGGAGAGCGTATGCCTTTCCCCTTTGCGATGCAAAATTACTGCCATTCATTCAAATAAAAAAATATTTGTTCTGGAAACTTCCTTAATACATACGATGGTGGTCCGCTGATAAAGGTAGATAATGAAAAACTATGTTTTTCACTTTGTTCTTCGCTCGCTTAATCGTACCTTTACCACTTTGTAGCTTAGTTACTCTGTCTCGGCATAAAAAAGAAAATAATTTCTTTTGTTCTGCTCTCGACTTTTCGTAACTTTGCCCAAAAAGAAATAATTGTAAGATAGCAAATATGAGAATCATGACTCTTCATCGCACGTGGATGTTGCTCTTAGGGAGCGTAATGTTTGTTGCTGCCGCAGCGCAGAACAAGTTGCAGAAGCCTTATCCTGACTATTCTCCGCTTTCGGATTATATTCCGGTGAGAACCATTCAGAGTGAGGATGCCGAGCGGCCGGACTATGTGAACAATGCCAAGTTGAACTACTTCCCTCCGGTGATGAATCAGGCTGGAGGTTCGTGTGGCTCAGCAAGCTATGAAAGTTATGCCTTGACCTACGAGATTAACAGTCTGCTGCGTCGTTCCGGTATTCGCACTTCGGCACAGTTTCCGAGCCATTGGCTCTATCTGTTGGCCTATCAGCATTCAGATCGTGAAGAAGTGCTTCAGAAGAATGGCATACCTACGGCTAATATTTATGGTGGTCGTACTTACAGTAACCTTTTTGGTAATCAGGAATGGGGCGATGCGGACAATGGTCGCATGCAGGGCTACGACAAGTGGCTTTCGGCCATGTATAACAGGGCTGAACGCATCGCGCGGTTTCGTAGCGACCTTACCACTGAGGAAGGACGCAACGACCTGAAGGACTGGCTCTGGAATCATCAGGGCGATACGGCTTTTGCTTCAGGCGGAGTGGCCTGTGTGGGAGTGGCCATCACCGGATGCAAGACGGCTAAGACACCCTCCAGCTTGAATAACCGTAAGAACAGCCTTTCAGGTAAGACCTATATGACGTCATGGGGACCTACCTACGACCATTCCGTAACGATTGTGGGATATGACGACCGCATAGAGTTTGACCTTAACGGTAATGGTACTCCCGGTGAGGAAGAAGCTGGTGAACGCGGTGCATGGATCATCTGCAACTCGTGGGGCTCCACTTGGGCCGATGGCGGTTTCGTATATTGTCCTTACAGTCTGGGCTATTCTGTGCTGACAGACCAGATTCCTATGACTCCCGGGCGCTGGATTGTTCGCAAAAACTATAAGCCAGAGCGCGTATTCCGCATTCTGATGGACTACAGCCGCCGCAGTGAGGTGCAGCTCGTGGCCGGAGTGAGCGAGAATGTGAATGCATCGCGTCCGCAAAAGACGGTGGTGATGTCAATGTTCAACTATGACGGCAATGCTAAGGGCGTGAGTCCTGCTCCCGAGGTGCCCATGCTGGGACGTTGGGCTGACAAGAAACTTCACACCGAACCCATGGAATTCGGTTTTGACGTTACGGATCTCACTTCATTGGTAGACAAAGCTAAGCCATTGAAATATTTCCTGCAAATTAATACCCAGAGCAATGCCGTGGGTGAAGGAACTGTCTACGAACTTGAATTGCGCGACTACCTGTTGGGCGCTGGTTCCATAATCGGGGCCATTGAGGAAAGCGTTTCTATTCAGAATGGAGGCCGTACAACCTATCTCTCCTTTACGGTGCCCGGAACGGGTTCCTACAGGCCTGAGAGTGTAACCTTTGCTGATGGAAAGCTGTCGTGGAAAGCTCCTCAAGAGAGCGATCTGGGCCTGAAGCGATATCTGATTTATGCCAGAGGGCAGCTGGTGGACAGCGTGAGTGCTGACCAGCTGAGTTATACCCTTCCTAATGCAGATGCTCAGGAGTATCTGCAAGTTTCGGCCCTTTATGAGAGCGAAACGGGGGCGCGTAGCGAATCAAACCTTACGGAACTGGTTTCGCCTGTAGTGAACACTCGGTCTACGTCAGTGAAACTGTCGTGCGATCTGGATGGTGCCTATCTGGCCTTGTTGAAGAAAATGACGTCCACCTATCGACTTACCAGCATAGACATGAGCGAGGCTCACATTGTGGGTGGCGGTAATTACATACAGGATGCGCTGGCCTCAGCCGACGAAATAGGTGAAGCGCTTTTCAAGAACTGCACCAAACTGAAGAGCATTGTGCTGCCGAATAGCCTTTTGAGCATCGCCAAGGGTGCCTTCACCTATTGTTCTGCCTTGACCAAGGTGGAACTCCCTGACAACCTGGAAAGCGTGGGCTACGATGCCTTTGCATATTGCAACCAGCTTAGCCAGGTAACCATAGGAAGTAAGGTAAGAAACTTCGCTCAGGGAGGCTTCTACAGCAGTCCGGTGAAGCAGGTATATGCCAAGCCTCTCACTCCTCCGAATCTAAATGGTCCGTACCTGTTCTCCTCACGGCCTACCATACACGTTTATAGCGAGGCCCTTCAGGACTATAAGTCATCTGCATGGGCAACCTATGGTACCATCGTAGGCGATTTGGAAAAATATATTCCAAGGGAGGTAGACGGGATCTTTTCGTCCAAAAAAGAACGTTCCGGCGGTACTGCCTATACCATTGATGGCAAGCCTGCACCTGAGGGCCATCATGGACTACTCATCAGAGACGGAAAGAAATACCAGTCGAAATAAAGGCTTCGCTGTGAAGTGGGTCTCCGCTGGGAGTTCCCAGCTATAAAAGGCCGCCCTCCTTTATGGAAAACAGGAGGGCGGCTCATGCGCTATAGCAATGATAAACTTTATAGCATGAGGTTTTTGTTCAAATTAATGTTTTGAGGTGTTGCGGTCTCGGGAATGCCTATATTGGAGGGTGTGGCCTACTGATAGATATAGTGCTGGTGGAGGTGTTCGATGGGCTTAGGTAGTAATTCTATGTGCTATTTTGGGTTTCCGTGATGGAATCATGGTTTTTACACGTGCTATTTTGGGTTTCCGCGACGGAATCAAGGTTTTTACACGTGCTATTTTGGGTTTCCGCGACGGAATCATGGTTTTTACACGTGCTATTTTGGATTTCCGCGACGGAATCATGATTTTTACACGTGCTATTTTGGGTTTCCGTGATGGAATCATGGTTTTTACACGTGCTATTTTGGGTTTCCGCGACGGAATCAAGGTTTTTACACGTGCTATTTTGGGTTTCCGCGATGGAATCATGGTTTTTACATGTGCTATTTGGGATGTCCGCAGCCGAATCATGAAAATGACACGTGCTATTTGGGGTGTAATACCTCTGTTTTGTGAGGTTACCTTATGTCTGAAGCGAAGTCGAAGGCCTGTCTGTCAATGGATAAGGGAAGAGGGGCTTTCTCATTCTGCACCTTCTACGCTGGCATCTTGGCAAACGTAGAGCGGACGAGCATCAGGACGGATGGCCTCGATTTCTACATTGCGGAAATGGATGCCCTCGGCATGGCGCACGAAGAATCCCTGTGCTGGCAATTGGCCCCACATGGTGCACTCAGGATAATCGGCGGATTTTTCGTCGGCTACGTGGTCCATGAGTGCCGTAAGGGCGTCAGAGCTGACGCCACCTTCATGCGCTATGGTGATGTCAGTGAGCCATACGTTCTGTACGGGATGACTGGGTAGCCCCGTGATGGAACAGCCGTAACTGGAGGCTCCGCACACGTGGACGCCCGTGATATAAACACCGTTCATGCTTCCCACTCCGGGCTTGGCGGCTCCCTCCCAGCAAGGGCGCGCACGATTGCCTAAACGAATGAAAATGGGCGAGGTGGTGCCCTCTACGATGACGTCGGAAATACTCACGTTTTCGAGCACACCTCCGTCGACCATCTCCACAGATATGGCCGAAAGTCCCCTTTCCCTGCCAAAGAATCGTTGTGATTGGTCTTCACTGGGTTTTACCACGATGCCGCTGATGCTGATGTTCCGAAAACCGCCGTTACTCTCGGTGCCCAGCTTGATGGCATTGCAGTGGGAGGAAACGATGCAGTCTGAAATGCGGATGTTTTCTGAAAGACGAGGTGAGGTGGACTTAATGGTGATGCCGTCATCGTCGGAGTCGGAGGTCATGCCACGGACGATGACGTCGTGACAGCCGTCAAGATCGAGGGCGTCGTTGTTATGGTTGTTGCGGTTGAAGACGTTGATGTTTGTGATGCGTAGGCGGTCGCAGGCCAGATAGTGCTGCATCCAGCAACCAGCCTGACGCAGCGTGACGTCCTGAATGGTGACGTCGTTGCACTGGACGAATCGCAGCAGGTGGGGCCGCGTGATGCCTTCGTCAGTGACGGCGAGTTTCTTGAACACGTGGCCACGGCCGTCAATGGTGCCTCGGCCACTGATGGATACGTGGTGAGCACTTTCGGCGTAGATGAGCTGCATGGTGGTGGTCTGCGTGCGCAGGGAGCGGTAGGTGGGCTTCAGGGGTTGGTAGTCGGCAATGGAGGTGCTGCCATAGAGCGTGGCGCCTTGCTCCAAGTGAAGGTCTACGTGGGAGCGAAGAATGATGCTTCCCATTTTGAAGCTGCCGCGCGGCACCACTACGCGTCCTCCTCCTTCCGAACTACAGAGGTCTATGGCATGCTGAATGGCTGCGGTGCTGAGTAGGGAGGTGTCGGCCCGGGCACCGAAATCAAGGATGTTATAGTCGCGTCCGTAGCCCTGAAGCGTGCAGACTGAGAGCAAAAAGATAAACGTTTTTCTGAACATGGAGTCTATGTACCTGAAGAGGTGAAGACAGAAGAAATGATAAAAACACGGATTACGCCATGACGATTGCAGAAGCGTAATCCGTGCTGAAAAGGATGTAAGCCTGCCCTCCTTACGAGGGAGCGGACAGAAGGGTTTTATTTCTTCTTCTGAGTTACGGCGTAGCGGCTCATGAACTTGTCTACGCGACCGGCGGTATCTACCAGCTTTGACTTACCTGTATAGAAGGGATGGCTGGTGTTAGAAATTTCCACCTTGATGAGCGGATAGGTCTCACCCTCAAACTCGATGGTTTCGTTGGTGCGAGCCGTGGAACGGGTCAGGAACATGTCACCGTTGCTCATATCCTTGAACACTACGGGGCGATAGTCCTTGGGATGAATGTCTTTCTTCATTGTTATGACTAATTTTTTGTTATTATCTATGTTAAAAGTGTAATGGGCAGAAAAATTCGGGTGCAAAGTTATAGCTTTTTCTTTGAATGAAGATGACTTTCCCTAAGTTTTTTTAATATGAAGTTCTTAGACTCATGTTAGCTAAGGTCCCAAACATGGAGGGTGAGTGGCTGCAGGATGGCTATGGGGTGGATTTAGACTTGATGTAGCCCACGTATGTGAGCAGTATGACGTTCATCATCAGGGCATAGATGATGGCTGGAATGGCCATGGCACCGTCAGCAAAGATGAAGGGACTGGAGGCTATGGCAATGGCCTGGGCGGCGTTTTGCATACCTACTTCGATTACGATGGTGCGCCTTTCCCTCTGGGTGAGGCTGAAGATGCGTGCCAATAGGGCTGCACCGCCGGCGGAAAGCAGGATGAGCAGCGTGACGCTGAGACCCAGGCGGCTCAGATGGGCACTGATGGTTTGATAGTGCTGGAGGAAGAAGATGCCGGCCAGCAGCATGAGCAGGGGAAAAGCCATACGGGAAAGGAGGCGTTCAGCTCTTTTAGCACCGTCGGGCCATTTTTTTCGGACCAGAAGTCCTATAATGATGGGCAGAAATACGAGCAGTAGGTTTTGCACGAGCAAATTGCCTACGGGGAGGTGAATGGCGGTGCCGGTGTCGCCTCCGGCAAGGAGGGTGGCCCAGTGCATTACGAGGGGGAGCGTGAAGAGCGTAATGATGCTGCTCAGGGCCGTGAGCGATACGCTTAGGGCTACGTCGCCTTGGGCCAGCATGCTGAACACGTTGGACGAACTGCCACCTGGGCAGCATGCAATAAGCATCAGACCGAGCATCAAGATGCCGTGGAGCCCCATCACCTTGGACAAGGCAAATGCCAGCAGGGGCAGCAGGATGATTTGTCCGAAGAGGGCTACGAGAACAGGGCGCGGACGCCTGAGAAGCGCGCAGAAATCGTCTGTTTGCAGCGTGAGGCCCAAGTCGAACATGAGCAGCGTGAGTATGGGGAGGACGATCCAAATGGTATTCATGTGAGTAGCTGGAGGAACGGAAACTTATAGTTTGATCTTCACGATGGCTTTGCTGAGGCGTCCGTAGCCTATGATGGGAGCATGGGCATCTTCGGGAAAGGCTACAAAGCATTGGCCTGGAGTGATGTTGGTGTAGACCTGAGCCAATTGTGAATAGAGCGCAAAGTCTTTCGCGTCGTCATAGGGAGAGGAGGCTTCCCTCAGTGCCTGAAGGGGAGACCATCCGATGATTTCTGATGCACTGAGCGGAATGTGAACGTCGATATACTGACGATGCACTTCCAAGTCTTGTGCTTCGTGAGAGAGCAGTTCAGTTTCCACCTTATTTATATATAAGGCGTCACCGTCAATTTCGGTTCGTCCTATGGGCAGTTGGGAGAGGTCGTGGGACGAGAGAAAGTCCGTGAGTTTCTGAAAGCCCGGGTGAAGGTCGGCATACCGACTGAGGTTGGAGAGGGAGCACTGTATCATTTTTCTTGTTGTTGAGCAATTTTGGAGAGCATACGCCAGCAGTTGAACAATCCGCGCGGCACATGGAAGCAGCCTTTCCACTTGCCGCCTTTAAGGGGAAGCAATACCTCGCCCTGACGGTTGAGGTAGCCATACCATTCGGCATACTCGGGATCGACAAAGTGGTTCCAGGTATATTCGTGAATCTTCTCGAACCATTCCAGGCATTCCTTGTTGCCCGTGAGCTGGTAGCCTTTGAGGGTGGTGATGAGCGTCTCAATGTGGACCCACCACAACTTCTGGTCCCACTCCAACTGCTGCTGGGGATGGCCCAGGCGGTCGAGGAAATAGAAGATGCCACCATATTGGGTGTCCCATCCATACTTGATTTCGCGGAGGGCTATCTGTGTGGCCTTATCTATGAGATCCCTGCGGCCGATCCTTACGCCGAGGTCCATGATGAACCACATGGCTTCAATGGCGTGCCCCGGATTGAGCACACGGCCATCGAAAGAATCAACAAGCTGACCGTCGGTGCCTATGTTTTCCACAATCAGTCCCAACTCCGGCCTGTAGAAGCAATCCATCACTTCGTGAATGCATTGGTCAATGGTTTGGCGAAGAAAGTCGGGGGCAATCAGGGGCTCTATTTCTAAGGCTACGTTGCATAGAATCATGGGCAGCGCAAAGCCTTTCAGCTGACGTGCCGTGGGAGAGGCTTTGCTCCATTTGCCTTTGGGGTTGTCCAGCTTGGAGAGCACGATGTCGAAGGTGCGGCGTGCCACATAGGCATATTCCTCCCTGCCCGTGGCCAAGGCCAACTGGCCAAAGGCTATGGTGGCGAAGGTGTAGGAAAAGATGTTGTAGGGCTCTACTTGGGCATGGCCTTCGCGGTCGAGGGCAAAGTACCAGTTGTAGTTTCCGTCGTGACCGTGCTTCATCATGAAAGCGGCTCCCTGCTCGGCGCATTCCAGCCACTCTGGGCGTTGTCCCAATTCGTTGTAGAGCTTGGAGAACATCCATATCTGTCGGCATTGCAGCCAGATAAACTTGTCGGTATCGTAAACGGAGCCGTCGCGGTCGAGGCAGGTGAAGTAACCGCCATACTCTAAATCTTGAGACTTTTCTAACCAGAAGGGAATCACTCTGTCAAGCAATTCGCTCTTATACTGCTGTGCCAATTGTTTAAAGTCGGGCATGAATGAAGATATTTGATGGTTTGGAATTTGTGGTTCAGGAGAGGGGAGAAGGGGTGCCTAATTGTTTCCAGGTGAGTCCTTCCTGTTTCTTTTGTTGGGGGAAGATGAGCGAATAACCTAATGCTACAATTACGGAAACCGCCAGATTGATGGCACCAAACAAGAGGAAGGAAACGGAGGAATAGAAATGCAGCAGGAATACCGTGAGGGTTCCGCTCAAAAAGCCTATGATAGCAGCGGTGCTGCCTATCCGGTCGAAGAAGATGCCCATCAGGAAGAGGGCGCCTATGCCGCCGGAGAGCAGGCCGAGAATGGTATTGAAATAGTCCAAGAGGGATTGGATGTCGGCCATGGCCATGAGAATGGCCACCAGCATGCCAATCTGTCCGCTCACGATGCCCATGAGACGTGCAATGCGGAGCTGGCGACTATCAGAGCAATGGGGATGGAACTTCTTGTAGATATCCACGGTGAATGCCGTGGCTACGCTGTTGATGTTGGAGGCAATGGTACTCATTGTTGCGGCAAAGACGGCGGCTATGAGCAGTCCGGCCACGCCGGCAGGTAGCTGACTCATCATGAAGAAGGGGAAAATGGCGTCTGTCTTCTGCAT
The DNA here is from genome assembly GCA_017468985.1 of Bacteroidaceae bacterium. GTDB lineage: Bacteria > Bacteroidota > Bacteroidia > Bacteroidales > Bacteroidaceae > UBA6382. The sequence goes on along the minus strand of JAFUHF010000056.1, from coordinate 59,797 downwards.
GGTAAAGTCCATGGCCATGGGGTGCGTTTTGAAGAAAGTGTAGAGTCCTGTGCCAATGCTGAAAAAGGCAATGGTGACAAATACCGACATCAGTCCATTGGTAAGGATTCCCCGAGCTGCGCTACGCTCATCCTTGGTGGTGAGATAACGCTGTATAACGGTCTGGTCGCTGGTGTAGGAAATGTGATTATTGGCCAATCCGCCGATGATTATTACCCAGAATGTGGCACTTCGCCAGTCAAGGCTCCAGTTGAAGAGCCGGAATTTGTCATTTTCTGCTGCAATGTTGAAGAAGCCTTGCATTCCACCGCCAGTGTGGCTCATCAGGTAAACGGCAGCGAGCACTGCGCCGCCTACGAGAATGAATCCCTGCACGACGTCACCCCACACCACAGCTTCAACGCCTCCCATCGTGCAGTAAACGATGGTGATGATGGCCATCAGGATGATGCACAGGTAGATGTTGATTCCTGTAACGGCCGTCATGGCCAGGCTGGGCAGGAAGAGTACCAGTGCCATGCGCAAAACCATGAACACGATGAACAGCAGCGAAGCCATGAGGCGCATGGCATAGCTGAACCGGCGCTCTAAGTATTCGTAAGCCGTAGTGACGTTCAGCCGCCTGAAGAAGGGCAGATAGTATTTGATCACCGGAAAGGACACGATGAGTATGCAGATTTGCATGGGGTAATAGGTCCAATCGGTGGCGTAGGCTTTGGCCGGTATGCTCATATAGGTAATGGCCGAAAGCATGGTGGCGAAAATGCTGATGCCGGCGGCCCACCACGGAATGCGTCCTCCGCCCTTAAAAAAATCTTCACCGCTCTTCTGGCGCTTCATGAAGAAGACTCCCAAACCCAGCATGGCGGCGAGGTAGAGTAAGAGTACGGTCCAATTGAGCCATCCGAAGTGGGCCGTATAGGTGAGTTTTACGTCCGTTACCTCAGCGGAGCGGATGCCAGGCTTTTCTTCACCATTAATGATAACCCAGTGGGGAAAACCTCCACCTTGCTGCACTATGGCAGTGCCTGCGCCAGCCTTAGCTAAGCGTGGGGATCCTGGGAGAGTACACCAGGAATCGGTAAAGGTGCTATATACGAGAAGGTCGGCGTTGAACCGATACCACTCCTTGGGATGGCTGAGGTAGGCGGCCTGCTCTTCAGCCGTGGGCTGCGTTTTGCGAATGGCAGCTTCAAACACTTCCTTGTTGACCCCACCCAAGCAAAACACATGGCCGCATCCGCTGCTCAGGGCGGTGGATCCTACCAAGGCCGCAGGCTGACAGGTTGTGGGCTGCCACTCCATGGTTTTGAGATTCAGGGTAAGGCCGTAGTTACAGGTGGAAAGCGATTCGGGGTCGTAACCTCCGAAGAGGCAAAACAAGGGTGACGTGGGGCCATTCTGTATGGCAGCACAGGGCTGAACCCTCATTTCGCAGGGCACATCGGGCAATGTTTCCCAACCTTTACTGGTGTCAGGATACTTTAGTCTGAAAGCTTTTCTGCTTCCAATGCCATTGCTTACTCCGGCGGCAATGTAGAGATAACCGCCACCAAAAGCTCCTGCCATCTGGTCGAGCCCTATGGGCAGATCCGGCAGATGATGGATGCTGATTTGCTCTCCTGCGGCGCTTTGAATGATGTATACGTTCCGTTCGCTTTTTTTTCCATCGGTCGTTCCACCTACGCAGATGATGCCGTCGTTCACACTAACACTTACGCCATAGGCCAGGGGTTTGGGCAATTCGCCTGTCTTTTCCCAAATCAGATGTCCAGACGGAGCGGAACTTAAACGGTAGATGTCTTTATAGAAAACTTTCGTTCCGCCTTCGGCCGCAGGAGTGTCAGGAAAGTTGCAGCCACCAAGGACGAAAACCTGTTCACCAATAGTACCGGTGAAGGGAGCTGACAATCCTTCCGTGGCTCCCACGGTGAGCTGCGGTAACGGGGAGAAAGAGATGTCGTTGAATCGCTGTTCACCTGCTTTTGCTATGCTGAGGGTGAAGCATAGGGCCAATAGCAGGAGCAGGTAACGTCTGAGCATGGTGGGAAAAAGACTTTTCTTTGAATGAGGGGTGAGGGATGGATTTATATGGTGTTGCAGTGATGAAAGAAGTCAATGGCTTCCAGTTCCAGCTTCATTTGCTGCTGTTCGTCATCCGTCATGTTGCGGAAAGGCGTTCGGTTAGGCCCGAGGTCAAGTCCCAATAACTTCATGATGCACTTTCCTGCTACGATGTTTCCGCGATAGTGGCAAATCACGTTGATCACCTCCTGAGCATAGTTTTGGAGCTTACGTGCCTGTTCTGTATCCTGACGGTTCCAAGCCTTGATTACTCCTGTCAGTATGTTTCCAATGTAGTTACCCGTACCGCTGATGCCTCCCTTGATGCCGGAAAGAGCAAGACCTGCCAGCAATGTTTCGTCCTGGCCATGGAGCATGTCGTATTTCCCTTTTTTGTAGAGCATGCATTGATTGAAATCATACAGATTTTCATGAGTGTATTTGATGCCGGCCAGATTGGGGATTACGCCGTCAGCAGCTTTCAAGAAATCGAGCATGGGGAAGCCTACGTGGTTGAATACGGGAATGTGGTAGAAATAGAATGGCAATTGCGGTGTTGCGTCAGCAATCGTGGCACAGTAGTCCACCAATTCGTTCACTCTGCCAATCGGGGGAAAGGGCGGAGCCATGCTACCTATACCCCATGCTCCGATGCTTGCAGCATGCTGGGCCAGCTGGCGGCTGTCCTTAAGGCAGGTAGCCCCTACGTGGACCATTACCTTGAATTCAGGTGTTTGCTGCTTCGTCCAGGCTTCTGCCAACAGCATACGCTCTTCGGTGGTGAGCAGGTAGCCTTCGCCCGAAGAGCCGTTGATGAAAGCTCCTCCTATGCCGTTTTTTTTCAGCAAGGATGCATATTCCCCTACGATGTCAGTATTGATTTCCCCATCAGGCCGATAGGCCGTGAAAGGAGCAACGAGCAGTGATGTGATTTTTTCCATGGGTAGAAAGATGAGAATAAGGTATACTCTGATTTCAGGCTTCGCCATCTTCTGCTGAGAGCTGCTGAGCCATTTGGCGCCCCAATTCTCGGCATTGCTCTGCAATTTCCTTGCTGAATCCCTGCTTCATCTCAACAGGCTGGCCTACTAACTTCATGCCGGGCAGAGAGGCAAAGTCCTGCAAACGCTTCACAGCCTGAGAGGCCCAGCTGAAACTGCCAAACACGCCTACCAGGCGATTCTTCAACGAACGGTGTTCCATGTCGGTGAGCAGTCGCTCCATTAGAGGATAAATGCCATTATTATAGGTGGGGGCACCCAGCAGCAAACCCTTGTAGCGGAACACGTCGGCGAGCAGGTAACTTTCGTCAGTGCGACCCAGTTTGTGCATTACGAAGTGCTTCATACCGCCGCTCACCAAGCCTTCGGCTACACTTTCGGCCATGGCTGTGGTGTTGCCATACATTGTGCCGTAGATGAGGCAGGCACCCGTTTCGCCTTCATAGAGGCTGAGGCGGTTATAGATGTCCAATACGCGGCTGATGGCATTGGTCCATACTGGTCCGTGGGTGGAGCAGATGCGCTCAATGTTGGTTTCGGAAAGTTTCTTCATGGCCATTTGCACCTGCGCTCCGTATTTGCCTACAATGTTGGCATAGTAGCGAATCATTTCGGGGAAGTAGGGCTCTATGTCAATTTCTTCGTCCGTCACTCCGCCGTTCAATGCACCGTAGCACCCAAAGGCATCGCCGCTGAAGAGCGTTTGGCTCTCCAGTTCGTAGGTCATCATTGTTTCGGGCCAGTGAACCATGGGAGTGAGAAAGAACTTCAGCCGTGGACCACCAAGGTCAAGCTCTGAGCCTTCTGCCACGGTGAGCGTTTCGCCAGACTGCAAGTAGAAACCTTCGGCCATTTGCAGCGTTTTCTTGTTACCCACCAGCCGGATGTCGGGATACAGGCTGCGCAGCAGGCCGAGGCTACCGGAGTGGTCAGGCTCCATGTGGTTGATCACGAGGTAGTCAATCTTTCCGTTGCCAATGACATTCTTAATCTTGCTGATGAACAATGGGAAGTATCGGTTATCCACCGTATCAATAAGGGCTGTCTTTTCACCTTTTACGATATAGGAATTATAGGCCATACCCTGAGTGAGGGGCCACAGTCCTTCAAACCGCACCTTGTCACGGTCGTTCACGCCAACGTAGTGTATCTTTTCTGTGAGTTTCATGGGATGAGAATGAGAGTTTGGAATTGATAATTGAAAATTGAGTGTTGAGAACCGAAGATTACGAGCACCGAAGGAGTTCTGTAATTATGATTGAGAACCAGAAAACCTAAGATTCCAGCGTGGCAATCAGTTTCTCAATGGTTGGGGGATAATACAGGTATTCCAGGGCATGCACCTTTGCAGTGAGGGTTTCCAGCGTGTCGTGTTTTAGCACGGGACAGCGGTATTGGGCAATCATCCTTCCGCTGTCGTACTGCGACGAAACGTAGTGAATCGTGATGCCCGACTCTCTGTCGCCATCTTCCATCACTTGCTGGTGTACCTTCATGCCATACATTCCCTTCCCTCCGTGTCGGGGCAGGAGTGACGGATGGAGGTTGACCATACGTCCTTCGTAGGCATCTACCACCTCCTTGGGCATGAGCTTGAGATAGCCGGCCAGTACTACGAAGTCGATATGTTCCGCCTTTAGCATCCTGAGAAGTTTTTCTCCGTTTAGGAGGGTTTTTCCATCGGGGATGACTACCTTTACTCCAAGTTCTCTGCCCACGTTTACTACACCAGCCTTCATGCTGCTGCAAACAATGAGCGTAATGGTGCCCAGTTTCTTTGGAGAATGCTTGAAGTATGCCGTAATTTGTCTGGCATTGGTGCCTTCTCCTGATGCAAATATGGCTATGTTGATCATGTTGGGGGATACCTTGGCTTGCTTTGAGCCCTGCAAAGTTACGAATAAGGCGAGTGACGTGCAAAGAAAAACTTGTTTTTATTTGTACGGCCGGGCGAAAGTCACTTATGTATAGAACGAATAAGCGAACGAAGAACAAAATGAATGACAAAACTTGGTAGTTACCATAGCATAATTGTACCTTTGCAAAGGTAAACATCAGGAAAAGTACAAAAGTGAAAAGCGTAATTTGGAGATTGTTGCTTCCGCTGCTGCTACTCGTGGCGGCAACAGCGAGGGCGGAAGTGGGAAAAGATGTGCTTCCGGCAGTCTCATGGCAGGAGGCACTGACACCTGCCTGGTTCCCCAGCAGGATGCATGCTTTTGTGTGGAGAAACTGGACGGTGGTGCCTGCTGAGCGACTGGCTTGGGTGGTGGGCACCTCGCCGGAGAACATTACCGATATAGCCTTGAGCATGGGGCTGGAGAAACAGCGAGGTGGGAGCATACAAAACGTGTGGAATTCGCCGAAGGGATACATCACGGTGCTGCGCCGCAATTGGCACCTGCTGCCCTATAAACAGCTGATGCAACTGCTCGGCCTGACGGAGAATGAGCTGGCGTGGCGACTGAAGGAGGACGACTTTCTGTGGGTGAAGCTGGGCAGTATGAAACCAAAATGTGACGTCCTTACTTATTCGGCACCAACAGCCCAGCAGCAGGCGAAGGCTGGGCAGATATCACAGTGGGTGAAGGAAATCAAGAGGGGTAAACAAAAAGAAGTGCCACGGTTTGACTTCTATGGCGAGCCGGAAGATGAACCCGTCCTTTGGAAAAATGATAGTACCATCAGAATGGTGTTTTCCTACAGTTCGGAGTTTGGCGATCCGCTTTTAGACTCAACGCTCAGCTCCTATCCTGATGTGTTGTTGCGCCGGTTGGCGGCGAGGGGCATCAATGCGTTGTGGATTCACTCGGTGCTGAGCACGCTGGTGCCGGAAACGGACCTCTTTCCTGGCGATGCACTCTACGACGTGCGTCGGAGGCATTTGAGAAAACTTATAGATAGGGCGGCGCGCTACGGCATACGGATTTTTCTTTACAGCAATGAACCGCGTGCTGCTCACCGGAGCTTTTTTGACCGAGTTGAACGACAAGCCTTCAAGGGAGTGCAGGAGGGTGACCAATATGCACTTTGCACTTCTGACGTGCGCACCTTAAAATGGTTGGAGAACGCATACAAAGACCTGTTTACCGAAGTAAAAGGACTGGGTGGCGTTTTTACCATCACGGCTTCGGAAAACCTGACGAGTTGTGCCTCACATGGGCATCAGGCAGAATGTCTGCGATGCAAAGAGAGAAATTATGCAGAGATCATTGCCGAAGTGAATAATGCCATAGCCCGTGGCGTGCATGCGGCTAATGAGAAAGCTGAGGTGATTGTTTGGGATTGGCAGTGGAAGGAAGCAGAGGTGGAGCAGATCATAGAACACCTGACGGATAAACGTATTCTGCTGATGAGCGTGAGTGAATGGGGATTGCCCATAGCGCGTGGTGGGGTGAAGACCACGGTGGGCGAATATAGCATCAGCAGCGTGGGGCCCAGTCAGCGGTCGCTGAATCATTGGGAAATGGCCCGACGCTCCGGTCTGCGCACTATGGCTAAGGTGCAAGTCGGTACTACTTGGGAGTTGGGCTCAGTGCCCTACATTCCAGCTATGGAACTCATTACACAGCATGCCCGGAGGCTTTCAGCGCAGTACATGGACGGCATGATGCTATCGTGGAGCTTGGGAGGCTATCCTTCTGTTAACATGGATCTCTTTCTGGAGGCTTTTGCAGATCAAGACTTCAGGCTTGAAGCGGCGGCGGAGCAACGCTACGGACGAAAGGCTGGAAAACTGGTAGCTCAGGCGTGGCACCTGTTTTCGGAAGGCATGGCCGAGTTTCCATTTTCTGGAGCTACCGTCTATAATGCTCCGCAGCACATGGGACCGGCTAATCCCTTCTATGCTGATCCTACGGGCTATAGGGCCACCATGGTGGGGCTGCCTTACGATGATCTGGGTGGATGGCGCTCCATCTATCCCGTGGAGGTCTATACGCAGCAGATGGAAAGGGTAGCCACAGGCTTTGAGCAAGGCATGGTCCCACTCAGGAAGGCACTGAAAGTTGCAGGAGGACAGGCGCGCCTTCGGCTAAAGTCGCTTGCAAGGATTGCGCAGGCTGTGGCGCTCCATTATCGCTCAGTGGTGAATCAGGCCCGATTTACGGCAGCGAGGAATGAACTGCTACAAAACCCCACTCTTTCGGCTGAGGAGCGAGAGGTACGTTTGCAGCAGATGCACTACTCTGTGGAAAGCGAGTTGGAAACGGTCCTGGCCTTGTTGCCATTGGTCAGGGAGGATGCCACGATAGGCTATGAATCGTCGAACCAATACTTCTACATAGAGCAGGACCTGTTGGAAAAATATATCAACTTAAAAGACGTGCAGTTGCTTCTTGAGAAGCAGCCATCATTCTTCTTATCAGATCAGAAACCATGAACCCATATCAACCTTACCCCGACCGCTATGCTGATACTGCAATCTATCGCAGATGTGGAAAGAGTGGCGTATTGCTGCCACGCATCTCATTAGGACTTTGGAAAAACTTTGGTGCGGAGAATCATTATGAAACGGCACGGACCATGGTGTGTATGGCCTTCGATCAGGGTATAACTCACTTCGATCTGGCCAACAATTATGGTCCACCTTATGGCAGTGCCGAAACTACTTTTGGCAGAATACTGCGTGAAGATCTCCGTTCATGGCGCGACGAACTGTTTGTTTCCACCAAGGCCGGATACGACATGTGGCCCGGGCCATACGGCAATTGGGGATCGAGAAAGTATCTCATGGCAAGTCTGGATCAGAGTCTGGAGCGCATGGGCTTGGACTATGTAGATCTTTTCTATATTCATCGTTACGATCCGCTCACGCCACTTGATGAAACGCTGATGGCACTGGTTGATATCGTGCGCAGAGGAAAGGCACTCTACGTGGGCATTTCGCGCTGGCCGCTCGAAGCTTTTAGCTACGGCATAGATTTTCTTAAGGCTCGCGACGTGCCTTGCCTGATATATCAGGGAAGGCTCAATCTGCTGGATCGCGAACCAGTGAACCAAGGCATACTTTCAAAAGCAGAGGAAAGCGGAGTGGGCTTCATTGGCTTCTCTCCCTTGGCTCAGGGACTTTTAACGGATCGTTATTTAGATGGAACGATTCCCAAAGGGTCGCGCATGAGCCTTGGTGGTACGTTGCGCCCCTCAGTGCTTACGCCTGAGATGCTGGCTAAACTTCATGCTCTTGAGGTTCTGGCTCGTGAGCGCGGCGAGAAACTGAGCCAGATGGCACTGTCGTGGGTAATGCAACATCAAGCGGTGACCTCGGCTATTGTGGGAGTAAGTTCTGTCCATCAGTTGCAAGAGGCGGTAAAAGTTCTTCATGCCCCCATACCTTTTAATAAAACGGAGTTGCAGCTAATAGATGATATCTGTCTTTATTCTAATGAGGACAAACCATAAATCATTCAAAACTTATTTATGAAAAGAAAACTTCTCATCCTGTGCTTTTCCTTTGCACTTTCGGCAGTGATCGCTCAGCAGTATCGAACCATTAAAGATCTTTCCTATGTTTCTGCCGAAGAACCATCGACCTATCGTAGGGAAATCTGTAAGCTTGATCTCTACTATCCAGAAGGAAAGCAGGGATTCAAAACATTGGTGTGGTTTCATGGTGGTGGCTTGGAAACTGGCCGTAAAGAAATTCCCCATGCTCTTCAAGGCAAAGGTTTTGCTGTTGTAGGAGTGGATTACAGGCTTTATCCCAAGTGTAAAAATCCTGAATATACGGATGATGCCGCAGCTGCGGTGGCTTGGGTGTACCATCATATTGGAGAATATGGCGGCAATCCGCGTGAAGTTTATGTGTCTGGACATTCGGCTGGTGGTTATCTTACCTCTATGCTTTGTCTGGCTAAAGGTTATTTGTCCAGATATGGCGTAGATGCCGATTCCATTCGTGGATACTTTCCTATAGCAGGGCAGTGTGCCACGCACTATACCATAAGGAAGGAACGTCAGATTCCATTCGATTTACCCATCATTGATCAGTATGCACCGTTGAACAATGCCCGTAAGTTGGGTACGAAGTTGGTGCTCATTACGGGTGACCGTCATTTGGAACAGATGGCGCGCTAGGGGGAGAATCTCTATCTCAAGGCAGTGCTCGAAGGAGTGGGAAACAAGGAAGTACCGCTCTACGAACTTGAAGGGTTTAGCCATGGCGGAGTGGCCGAACCAGGCTGTCTGTTGGTAAGCCGATGGTTGAAGTAGGCCTTTTTAGTATTGGGTAGGCGATGAGTGGTTTTGATTAACTCAAATCGGTTATTGATGTTGGGGTAATTACAAGATACACCTTGTAAGTGTCAGGGCTCTACATAAAGGAGAACCTCAGGATGAGGTTCTCCTTTATGTAGAGATTCGATATGGCAGTTATTCCTTAAAGGCTTTTCCTGATCCCCAGGCTTTGCCTACGCTTTCGCCCACCACGCGATAGACATGGAGGGAGGAGTCGTAGATGATGGGTTGTAGTTTGCCAAGGTCTATCTTCCCTTCGTTGTTCAAGATGCTCTCGGCTGCACTCATGTTGACCACTTCGCCTACTACGCGAGCACCGCCGTCTTCATTATTCTCAAGCAGTACCACTCTGCATTCCAGTGTGAGTGGGTACTGGTCAATGATGGGGGCGTCAACGTTGGGACTTGGCGACCACGTGAAGCCTACACGTGCCACTTTGTCGGGTACTTTGTGGCCGCTGACCATGCCGAGGTAGTCTGACTCTGCTACGTTGTCCTTTCCTGCGAAGCTTACGGTGAAGGCTCGCTTGAGGCGGAGGTTGTCGGTGGTCTTGTGGGCTGAAAGTTCGAACTGTATCTGATTATAGTCGCATTGTCCGCCCCACGCTGCCATCATGACGTCGGGGTGTCCGTGTTCGTCGTAGGTGGCAATCATGAGGGCAGGCAGGGGAGTGATGACAGGATGGCTACCACCAAAGTTCTTGCGCCCTGCCACTTCCTGTAGGGGGTTCTTCTGTTCCATTTAGTTGTCTGTATTGTGTTTAAGGGTGAAGTTGTTGTTAGCTTATGAGCGTGCGATCGCTATTTGCCGAGAAGTGTCATGAACCACTTTGTGATTTCGGGATCATGATGGCTAGGCATGATGACAGGCTGACCCGTGTCGATCTTGGCAATGGCGGCCTTTTCTTCCTCGGAAAGCTGGAAGTCGAATAAGTCGAGGTTCTGGGCCATGCGCTCTTTGTGGGATGACTTTGGAATCACGATGATGCCGCATTCCATAAGGTAGCGCAGGGCTACCTGCGGCCCCGTCTTGCCGTGTTTCTGACCGATACTGATGAGGGTCTCGTTTTGGAAGAATCCGTTTTTGCCTTCGGCCAATGGTCCCCATGCCATGGGCACAACGCCCAGTTCCTGCATGTAGTGGCGAGCCTGTGGTTGCTGATGAAACACGTGGAGTTCCACCTGATTGACCGCCGGCGTAACTTCGAAATGGGCGCAGAGGTCAATGAGATGGTCGGGATAGAAGTTTGAAACGCCAATGGCCCTGAGCTTGCCTGCTTTGTAGGCTTCCTCCAAGGCGCGATAGGCACCGTAGCGGTCACCGTAGGGCTGGTGAAGGAGCATGAGGTCGAGATAGTCGGTTTGCAGTTTGCGCAGCGATTCATCAATGCTGGCTTTTGCGGCTTCGTAGCCATAGTTGGTGAACCAGATCTTTGAAACCAAGAAGATATCTTCTCTTGCGATGCCGCTCTTGCGGATGGCATTCCCCACGCCTTCTTCGTTGTGATAGGCCTGTGCAGTGTCAATCATCCGGTAGCCTACGCTCAGTGCATCGCTCACGCATCGTTCGCATTCCTCTGGCGAAACCTGAAACACGCCATAGCCAAGTATGGGCATCTGTACGCCGTTGTTTAGTTTAATGGTATTCATTGTTCGTATTGCTTTAGTTTTCAGTGCAAATGTACGAAGTTTTTCTGTTTCGATAATGTGATAATTGCGGATATTGTTTACCTTTTTTCGGAAAAGGAGGGGCCCGAGGCGATGCGTTCTACGAGCTGGAGCATTTCCTTTTTTCTCTCGGCTTGGAGCCATAGGATGCTGCTGTCGTGACTGAACCATGTGAGCTGTTTACGCGCGTATACGCGCGTGTTCTTTTTTATTTTAGCAATGGCTTCTGGTAAACTGATGCTTCCGTCGAAGTGTGCGAACAGTTCTTTGTACCCTACGGTGTTGAGTGCATTGAGATGGCGAAGGGGATAAACGTTCCGTGCCTCGTCAATAAGCCCACCGGCAATCATTTGGTCCACCCTGTGGTCTATGCGGAGGTAAAGGTCTTCGCGCTCTCGCCAAAGCCCGAGCTTTACGATGCGGTAGGGATGCTCTTTTCTCCTTACTCCAAGCAGTGAGGAGTAGGGGCATCCTGCCACGTGGCAGATTTCGAGGGCGTGAACCACTCGGCGTGGATTGTTGAGGTCGGTCTGTGCGTAGTATTGGGGATCCACCTGTCGAAGTTCTTCTGCCAGCGCTGGAAGCCCTTCGATGAGGAGCCGCTGCTGAAAGTGCCAGCGCGTTTTCTCATCAATTGTGGGCAGGTTGTCCATGCCGTGACAGAGTGCATCAATATAGAGCATACTGCCGCCCGTTACGAGCAAATGGTTGTGGGTCTTGAAGAGGCGATGGATGAGTGCCGAGGCTTCGGCTTCGTAGCGTGCGGCACTGTAGGTCTCGGTGATAGGCTGGGTACCGATGAAGTGGTGCTCTCGGGTTTTTAGTTGCGTGGGTGTCGGTGCGGCGGTGCCAATCGGCAGGTCGCGATAGAGCTGGCGTGAGTCGACACTGATGATGGGACACTCAAGCAAACCGGCGATGGAAAGGCTCAGGTCGGTCTTTCCAACGCCGGTAGGTCCAAGCAGTACGAATAGTGTCTGCATGAATAGGGCCTGAATGGGGCTTAATGTTCTTCTATCTCGAAACCTTCGAAGTCAATGTCTTCTTCATTGAAACCATCGCTTCCGAAGAAGTCGGAACCTTCGTCTTCATCGAAGAAGTCGTCACTGCCCTCACTGGTGGGAATGTTGCTGTCCATGTCGTTGATCTGTCGTGGGGCTGTTCCTTCCTTACGGGTGCACTCGGGCTTCTTGAGGTTCTTCCCCGTGATGATTTCGCTTACTTTCATGTAGAACACTCGGTCGTTGAAGGGGTCGAACACGAACACCAGTTTCTGGTCTTCGTCGTTGATGAAGTTGCGCAGTTCCGTCTTCTCCATGATGTAGACGTCATGGTCGGCGGTACCGAAGCCCATGTCTTCACGCGTGATTTGTTCTTCCTGCTCCCATTCGTCGTTACAGGTGTAGAAACTCGTGATCTGATCGTCTGAGTAACCGCAGGCATCAAGGATGGCTTTGTTCAAGTCCAGAAATGTGGAATCGGCATCAATGCTGATTTCACGCAGAAAATCTTCTGCTTCGTCGCTGATCAGAACAAACTTGAATATCATGGTAACAAACTTTTATTTTATGGATTGTTGATACGTCTGCCTTCTGTTGTGATGCAGGGCCGGTGTGGAATTATCTGTTGGTAATGATGCCTCGTTTGGCTGAGGCTACGAAGTTGGTGATGTAATCCACTTCCGGACTGGTGGGGAAGAGTTGGCGCACCGTCTTGATGCGTTCCTCCATGGCCACGCTGCGGTCGTATAGAATGCGGTAGGCATCGTGAATGATGTCTATCTGCTGTGCCGTGAATCCGTGGCGGCGAAGGCCTACGAGGTTCAGGCCGCAATATTGTGCCGGTTCGCGTGCCACCATGACGTAGGGCGGAATGTCCTGACTGGTACGGGTACCGCCTCCCAGCATGATGTAGCCTCCCACGTGGCAGAACTGATGAATCAGTACACATGCACTGATCACGGCAAAGTCGTCAACCGTTACTTCGCCGGCAATCTTCGTGGTGTTGCCAATGATGCAATGATTGCCTACAGAGGCATCGTGAGCAATGTGAACGCCTTCCATCAGCAGGTTATTATTGCCTACCAGGGTGCGGCCCTTGGCTGCTGTTCCGCGGTTGATGGTTACGTTTTCGCGAATCTTGTTGCCATCGCCAATGACGGCCGTAGTTTCCTCTCCCTGAAATTTCAGGTCCTGGGGAATGGCACTAATCACGGCTCCAGGGAAGATGGTGTTGCCGTTGCCAATCCGTGCTCCGTAAAGAATGGTGACATTGTTCATTACCACGTTATTGTTACCTATAACTACGTTCTGGTCTATATAGCTGAATGGTCCTATTTCGCAGTTCTCGCCAATGATGGCATTGGGATGCACAAAGGCCAATGGACTGATATTACTCATTGTTTGCTGGTTCTTTTGTTGTTTTGAGTGAAAGTGCGGACGATTACTTGTTTTTTACGATCTGCGCAGTAAACGTGGCTTCGCTCACCACTTTGTCGCCCACAAAGACAAATCCCTTCATGGAGGAAACGCCGTGGCGGATGGGAGCCAGCAGTTCTACACGGAAGATGAGCGTATCGCCCGGTACTACCTTCTGGCGGAACTTCACGCCGTCAATCTTCATGAAGTAAGTGCTCCAGCGTTCAGGTTCTTCTACGGAGTTGAGCACCAGCAGGCCGCCGGCCTGTGCCATGGCTTCAATCTGAAGTACACCGGGCATTACGGGTTCCTGAGGGAAGTGTCCCTGGAAGAATGGTTCGTTACTGGTGACGTTCTTGATGGCAACGATGTAGTTGGAACCAATTTCTACCACCTTGTCCACCAACTGCATGGGGTAACGGTGTGGAAGCAGCTCGCGTATGCGGTTCACGTCCATCAGTGGTTCTGAATTGCAGTCGTAGATGGGAGCCTGTACTTCGTGGGCACGGATTTCACGACGCAACTGACGGGCAAACTTGTTGTTGATGTTATGGCCTGGCTTTGTGGCAATGATTCTGCCCTTGAGTGGGCGGCCTATCAGAGCCATGTCGCCTACGATGTCGAGCAGCTTGTGACGGGCAGGCTCGTTTTCCCATACCAATGGCTTGGTGTTGAGGAATCCTAAATTCTTGGCATCCACGTGATCTACGCCGAGGTAGTCGGCCAACTTGTCGAGGCGCTCCTGAGGAATCTCGTCCTCATAGATAACGATGGCATTGTCCAAGTCTCCGCCTTTGATGTAGCCGGCCTGCAACAGGGGCTCCACGTCACGTACAAATACAAAGGTGCGTGCACCGGCGATTTCCTTATTGAATTTTTGTACATCATCAAGGGTGGCAAACTGGCTGGAGAACCACTTTGACTGATAAGAGATCATGGTGGTGATGCTGAAACTCTCGTCGGGAAGAATCACGATGGAAGCTCCGCTCTTTTCGTCACGAACTTCTATCTTCTTGCGAATGATGTATACGTCCTTGTTGGCATTCTGTTCCACGATGCCCACCTTTTCGATCTGTTCGATGTAGGTTGCGGCGCTGCCTTCAAGAATGGGCATCTCGGGTCCGTTTACCTGAATCAGACAGTTGTCGATGCCCATGCCGTAGAGTGCGGCCAATGCATGCTCTACGGTAGAGCAGCGGACGTCGCCTTTAGCCAGCACGGTGCTTCGCGTGGTGTCAACCACGTTCTCGGCTATGGCTTCAATAATGGGTTGACCTTCCAGGTCTATACGTTGAATCTTGTAACCTGAGTTTTCAGGAGCCGGATTAAATGTTGCGGTAAGGTATAAACCCGTGTGAAGCCCTTTGCCATAAAGGGAAAAACTGCCTTTCAGGGTCCTTTGTTTTTGCATGATGGTTATTGTTGTTCAAGTTGTTTTCTTAATGCTGCTATCTGTAGTTTCAGTTCTTCCACGTCCTTACGCATGTCGGGAAGGTTGCGGAATACGGCGTTTGCTCTGGCAAACCGGCGTGCGTCAATGGCCGGTGAGCCAATGACGGTCTGATTCCCCTTGGGAATGCTTCCGGCAATGCCTGCCTGAGCACCGCTGTTCACTCTGTCGCCTATCATGGCGTGGCCGGCAATGCCTACCTGGCCGCCAAACATACACCACTGGCCAATCTTGGTGCTTCCGGCTACGCCCACCTGGGCACTCATTACCGTGTTCTCACCTACTACCACGTTGTGGGCAATCTGTACCAGATTATCCAACTTTACGCCACGTTTCACTACGGTGCTGCCCATCGTGGAACGGTCAACGCAAGTGTTAGCTCCTATCTCCACGTCATCCTCAATGGTAACGATGCCAATCTGGGGAATCTTTTCATATCCACCTTCAATGGGGGCAAAGCCAAAACCGTCGGCTCCTATCACCGCACCCGAATGAAGAATGACGCGCTGGCCTATCACGCAGTCATGATATACTGTTACGTTGGGATAAATCAGCGTGTCATCACCAATAGTAACGTTGTCCGACAGCGTAACGTGAGCCATGAGTCTTACATTGTTGCCAATGCGTACGTTTTCGCCAATGCATACAAAGGGCTCGATGTAGCACCCTTCACCTATTTGTGCCGAGGCTGCAATGCTGGCCAAGGAACTGATGCCGGTTCGCTTGGGTTGGCTCTGCTGATAGAGCGTGAGCAGGCTGGCAATGCTTTCGTAGGCATTGTTGACGCGAATAAGGGTGGCGCTGATGGCTTCTTTGGCAGTGAAGTCCTTGTTAACAAGAACAATGGTGGCCTTAGTGGTATAGATATACGGTTCGTAAGCCGGATTTGCTAAAAAAGTTATGCTACCTTCTTCTGCTTCCTCAATTTTTGCAAATGTTCGAACAGTAGCTTCCTTTTTCCCCTCCACGGTACCGTGAAGGTAGTCGGCTATTTGTATTGCAGTAAAATCCATTCTGAATGCATCCTTTTAGAGTGCAAAGATACTTTAACTTAAGCGAAGAACAAAGCAAATGACAAAGTTTTTCAGTTCATAGGGAGTTTGTGAACATTTTACACCAATTTAAACGAAGAAATGAACAATCGTGGGAATGAATGCCCTATGAATAGAAAGATTCAGAGGTTTGGACCAAACTGTTAGAACGCCAGGAAAACGAGGGCATAGTCTTGAAGAAAATGGACGGCGTTTTCACATGATGCAGCTCCTTCTTGAACTGAATGTATAGTTCCTTAAGTCAAGAAAAGTTGTATTCATCATGTTGACTCATAACATCATTCGATGTCTTTTGGAGGTGCATTAATTTGTCGAAGAAAAAGCTTCGTGCCGCTCGGAATGGAGCAAAACCGTCGAAGGAAAAGTTCCGCGCCGTTCGGAATGGAGCAAAACCGTCGAAGGAAAAGTTCCGCGCCGTTCGGAATGGGCAAAACCGTCGAAGGAAAAGTTCCGCGCCGTTCGGAATGGGCAAAACCGTCGAAGGAAAAGTTTCGCGCCGTTCGGAATGGAGCAAAACCGTCGAAGGAAAAGTTTCGCGCCGTTCGGAATGGGCAAAACCATCGAAGGAAAAACTCCGTGCCGTTCGGAATGGTGAAAAAACTCAAAAGGAGAAACCTCCCAAAAATTCTTTTTCATCCCAAACCGTCGAAGGAAAAACTCGAAAAAGTTCATTTGGGTGCAATTCCGTTGAAGGAAATCCTTGAAAAAGTTCGCGTGGGTACAATTCTTTCGAAAGAAAAGCCTGAAAAATCCTTCTATGTACCTTTGGCATAATTTGTTTTCACTGTTGAATGATGGTTTTGTGAGAAAATGTAGACACAAAACCGGTAGAAAACAAAAAGTTCATGCAGAATGTTATACTGTCTGCATGAACTTATCTTGGTTTCTGTTTTTCGGTCGGTACTAATAGGTGAATTCACCGAATTCACTCCTAATGGTCAGGCTGCGCGGCCCATGTTCGATGTGTCCCACTATGCGAGCATCAATGTTGAAGCTCTTTGAGATACTGATCACCTGTTCGGCATCTTCGGGCGAAACGTAAACTTCTAAGCGGTGGCCCATGTTGAACACCTTGTACATCTCCGACCATTCTGTTCCGCTCTCTTCGTGGATGACGTGGAAGAGCGGAGGTACTGGAAACATGTTATCCTTAATGACTTTGCATTCAGAACCTACGAAGTGAAGCACTTTGGTTTGTGCTCCTCCCGTACAATGAACCATGCCATGGATGAGTGGCCTCATCTGGTCGAGCAGTTGCTTCACCACGGGGGCATAGGTCCTGGTAGGACTCAGTACCAGTTGTCCGGCATTGATGGGGGAGTATTCCACTTCGTCGGTGAGCTGGTAACGTCCGCTGTAGATCAGCTCTTCGGGCACGGCGTGATCGAAACTTTCGGGATACTTTTGTGCCAGGTATTTAGAAAACACATCGTGACGGGCTGAGGTGAGTCCATTGCTGCCCATACCTCCATTGTAAGTGGATTCGTATGTGGCTTGACCGAAGGAGGCCAGACCCACGATGACGTCGCCCGGGCGGATGTGGGCATTGTCAATGACGTCGCTGCGCTTCATGCGGCAGGTTACGGTGGAGTCAACCACAATGGTACGTACCAGGTCGCCCAAGTCGGCTGTCTCGCCTCCCGTGGCATAAATGCCGATGCCCATGTCGCGCATTTGCTGAAGGAGTTCGTCAGTGCCGTTGATGATGGCCGAGATGACTTCTCCGGGGATGAGCATCTTGTTGCGCCCTATGGTGGACGATACGAGAATGTTGTCAACAGCTCCAACGCAAAGCAGATCGTCGGTATTCATGATGAGGGCGTCTTGGGCTATGCCCTTCCAAACGGATAGGTCGCCCGTTTCGCGCCAATAGACGTAGGCCAATGACGATTTTGTGCCAGCTCCGTCGGCATGCATGATGTTGCAATATTCCGGATCGCCGCCAAGAATGTCGGGAATGATTTTGCAGAAGGCCTGTGGGTAGAGTCCTTTATCGATGTTCTTGATGGCGGCGTGAACGTCTTCCTTCATGGCACTCACGCCGCGCATCATGTAACGTTGCTTGTTGTCCATCTGATAGGATTAAAATTCCACCTTAGGTGCGTTTTGGGCTCCTTCGGCGGCTTCGAACTTGGTCTTGGTCTGGAAGCCGAACAAACGTGCGAAGATTACCCCCGGGAACTGGCGAATGGTGACATTGTAGTCCTGAGCAGCTTCGTTGTAAAGGCGTCGTGCTTCATTAATGCGGTTTTCGGTGCCTTCGAGTTGTGCCTGAAGCTCTAAGAAATTCTGATTGGCTTTCAGTTCCGGATAATTTTCAGAAATGGCAATCAGTTTACCCAAAGCACTGCCCAGTTCTCCCTGTGCAGCTTGGAATTCCTTGAGCTTTTCGGGAGTCATGTTGGTGGGATCAATGGTTACCTGAGTGGCTTTGGCCCGTGCTTCCACTACTTCCTTGAAGGTGTTTTCCTCGTGGGCGGCATAGCCTTTTACAGTGCTTACCAGATTGGGAATTAGGTCGGCGCGGCGTTGGTACTGGTTTTCAACGTTGCTCCATGCCGTTGTAACCTTTTCTTCGCTAGGTACCATTCCGTTGTACTGCGACGAACCACAGCCAATGAGCAGAACGGCAACCACTACGATTGCAATGATAATCTTTAAGGTCTTTGATAATTTCATGATATGATACTTTTGTTATGAATATAATTCGATTGAATATAGTTCAGAAACCACCTCCGGCTCCGCCGCCTCCGAAGCTACCGCCTCCAAAACTGCCTCCTCCGAATCCTCCGCCGCTCCAGCCACTGCTGCCGCGTCCCATCATGGAACCCAAAACGGCACCGGTCAGGAGCCCGTCATCATCGTCTTCGTGGCGACGGCGAACGATCTTGGAAGTGGAGTAGCCGCATTTATAGCATGCTGTAACCACTTGGAAGTAGTCCCAGCCATCGCGAGTGTAAAGATACTTCTCGGCGGTACGCCGATAGGCTCGTTTGCCGCACTTCGGGCAGTGGCTCATGTTGGC
The DNA here is from genome assembly GCA_017468985.1 of Bacteroidaceae bacterium. GTDB lineage: Bacteria > Bacteroidota > Bacteroidia > Bacteroidales > Bacteroidaceae > UBA6382. The sequence goes on along the minus strand of JAFUHF010000056.1, from coordinate 40,887 downwards.
ATAGGTCAGCAAAAAGGCGAATAAGAAGATGAAGGCAACCAGTAGGATAAGCCCCGAGATACCTACGTCAAGGTCATCGTCTTTTTCCATGGCTTTGAGCGATTCGTCACCCTCAATGTAGCTGTTGATGGCTTTGATGCCCTCTGTCATGGCGCCATCCCAGTCACCCTCCTTGAGTCGGGGAACCATGACGCGAGTCTCAATACGTTTACAGATGGCATCGGGCAGGGTGCCTTCCATTCCGGTTCCAGTGAGTATGTAGTAGCGGCGGTCTTCAGTGCTCAGAATGACAATGAGCCCACTGTTTTGCTCCTTATTGCCTACGCCATACTTACGTGCCAGGTTCATGCCAAGCGTGTAACAGTCGCCGTCAGCCACTTGCTTTACGACAACTACGATGGTTTCAACGCCCTTCGTTTGCTCTAATCTGTAGAGTATGGCATCAATGCTGTCTACCGCTGAGGCTGACAGAACACAATCGGGATTGCAAACGTAGCGCCGTGCGTCTTGCAGATGGACCATGGGGAGGTTCTCGGCAGTCCACACCGTGGCTCTTGCCGCTGGGGAAAGCAGCAGGCAGATGATGAACAGGAGTGGGAAGAGCAGGCGTTTCATTAGAGGCGATGGAGGTTAGTCGTTACTGTTCCAAAAGTCCCAACTTGCCAGAGCTTGCAGGTGGAGCATTTCCAATCCGTTTTTGACTGTGGCTCCCTGAGCCTTTCCCTTGCGGAGAAATAGCGTTTCCAATGGATTGTACACCAGATCGTAGAGTACGTTGTTGGGTCCGAAGGATTCGTAAGGCAGAAGCGGACATTCTTCCACATGGGGATACATGCCGCAGGGGGAACAATTTACGATGACGGGATATTGGTCAATGACATGGTGGTCAATATCGCTATAGCTTATCATTCCCTCTCTTGGGGAACGGCTGACGTAGCAGGTTTCCAGACCTAAGCGGTGAAGACCGTAGACTATGGCTCTTGAAGCACCGCCGGTGCCCAGAACGAGGGCTTTCTGATGGTGGGGCCTGAGTAAGGGACGGATGGAGTTGATGAATCCGATGACGTCAGAATTGTAGCCTTTCAAACGGGTACGATTGCCGTCATGGGTTACCTTGATGACGTTTACGGCTCCAATGCTGCGTGCCTCCTCGCTCAGTTCGTCCATGAAGGGCATTATTTGCTGCTTGTAGGGCAGGGTGACATTGAGACCTCGCAGGGAGGGATAATGCTGGATGACCGTGGCGAAGGCTACTATGTCGGGGAGGTCGAAGTTCAGGTATTCGGCTTCGATTCCTTCTGTCTGGAATTTTTCCGTAAAGAAGGCTTTGCTGAAGGAATGCCCCAATGGGTGGCCGATGAGTCCGTAGGTATGCTTCATATGCGTCAGAACTTTTATTTGGCTGCGAGGTACATGGTGGACAAACCGAAGGTGAAGCGCTTGAACTTCACGTTAGAAAAACCGGCTTTAGAAAGAATATTGACCATTACTTCGCCTTGCGGAAAGGCTTCCATTGTGGCAGGAAGGTAGCGGTAAGCGCTACGGTCTTTTGAAATCAGTCGGCCTATCGTGGGCATGATGGCATGGGAATACAGCCAGAACAGACTGCGCATTGGCTGGCGATGAGGAGCTGTAAGTTCCAGAATAACGGCGTGGCCTCCAGGTCGTAGCACGCGGTGGATCTCCCTTAGCCCTTGATCAAGGTCCTGATAGTTTCTTACACCATAGGCAATAGTGACGGCATCGAATGTTTCGTTGGAGAAGCTCAGCTTCATGCCGTCTTCACGCTTGAAGAAGATGACCTCTTCCAATCCTGCCTTTTTTACCTTCTCGCGACCTATCTGCATCATGTTTTCTGACAAATCGCAGGCCATGATGCTCTCTGGCAAAAGCCTGCGCTGTGCCAGCAGGGCGAAATCGCCGGTGCCGGTGGCCAGGTCGAGAATGGTGCGGTGAGGCAGTGACCGGAGTGCATCGATGCTTTTCTGCCGCCAACGGCGGTCGATGCCCAGCGACAGCCAGTGGTTCAGTTTGTCGTAGGAGTGGGCGATGGCATCGAACATGCGTTCAACCTGCTGCCCTTTTGGGGTGGCAGAGTCGTAGGGGAGGATGTCTTCCTGAACGTACGTCATTCGAATTACTTCTTGAGCTGCGACTTATCAATGACTACGTAGATCGTATCGACCACGCGGCCGCGTTCTTCGCTGTTCGGGCGGAATACGTTGGCAAAGTTCTTGTCAAGTACGGTGACGTCATCAACGAAATAATTGAAACGTCCGCGGTTTTCAAACCAGTTCCAGCCCTGCACGCGGTGGTATTGCAGTTTGATTTTCCAACCTTCCACCTGGGCTTCTCTGAGCAGCTTGATAAGCTCTTCCTGGTCGGTTCTGTCGTTATCAAAGGAAAACTCAAAGGGTTCGCCGGCTGTGTTCATGCCCGTTTGCGTCAGGTTGAGGCGTCCGTCCCAAGAGTCCCAGATGAGTCCCGACTTGGCGAACTCAATGAGCGTACCCACCTTTTCGCCGTCGGAATAATGCTCCTTACAGCTGCAAAGCAACGTGAGGCAGCATATGATGCTGACAGACAGGAGTTGCTTCATGCGTTCTGGAGGTATTTTGAAACGTTCTGCTCAATGCGCTGTTGAACGTTGTCGGTAGATTCTTTGTTGAAAGTCTGTCCGGTGATGTGTTCGTAGAGTTCGATATATCGGTTAGAGATGCTCTCCACAATCTGCGGCGTCATTTCCGGAACTTGCTGTCCGGCTTTTCCTTGGAAACCGTTTTCCATCAGCCACTCCCTTACGAATTCTTTGGACAGCTGGCGTTGTGGCAGACCCTTTTGGAATTTTTCTTCGTATCCTTGGCTGTAGAAGTAGCGGCTGGAGTCGGGGGTATGGATTTCGTCCATCAGGTAGATTTTTCCATTATGGGTGCCAAACTCGTATTTGGTGTCTACCAGAATGAGGCCTCGCTCGGCGGCTATCTCTCCTCCGCGCTTAAAGAGTGCAAGGGCGTACTTCTCCAGAAGGGCATATTCCTCGGGTGTGGCCAGTCCTTGGGCCAGGATTTCTTCCTTGGAGATGTCGGCATCGTGTTCGCCAATCTCTGCTTTTGTGGTTGGCGTGATGATGGGTTCGGGAAACTTCTGGTTTTCCTTCATTCCCTCAGGCAACCTGATACCGCATATCTCCCTTACTCCGCTCTTGTAGGCTCTCCAGGCTGATCCGCACAAGTAGCCTCTCACAATCATTTCGATGGGAAAGCCTTTGCACATGACGCCCACGGTCACCATGGGATCGGGAGTAGCCAGTTTCCAGTTGGGACAGATGTCGGTGGTGGCGTCAAGGAATTGGGCGGCAATCTGATTGAGCACTTGTCCTTTATAGGGAATGCCTTCAGGCAGAATCACGTCAAAGGCACTGATGCGGTCGGTGGCTACCATGACGAGTTTCTCGTCGGCAATGTTGTATACGTCGCGCACCTTACCGTGGTATACGCTCTTCTGACCTTCAAACTGATATTCGGTCTTTACTAATGCTTTGTTCATGAATAATGGTATTATGAAATTGTAACTTTTTCTTTTCTCATCTGCGCGTCCATGCCGTAGGCTTCTACAATGCGCGTTACCAACTTGTGGCGCACGATGTCTTTTTCCGTCATTTCTACGGTGGCAATCCCTTCCACGTCTTTCAGTATGCGTAGTGCTTCGGTGAGCCCCGACTTTTGCGATGGGGGAAGGTCCACTTGTGTGCGGTCACCTGTTATGATCATTTTGGTGTTCATGCCCATGCGCGTGAGGAACATCTTCATCTGGCTGGTGGTAGTGTTCTGCGCCTCGTCGAGGATCACTACGGCATCATTGAGCGTTCGCCCACGCATGAATGCCAAAGGAGCTATCTGTATGACGTGGCGGTCCATGTATTCTTGCAGCTTTATGGCTGGAATCATTTCCTCCAGAGCGTCGTAAAGGGGTTGCAGGTAGGGGTCAATCTTGTCCTTCATGTCGCCAGGTAGGAAACCCAGCTTCTCGCCGGCTTCAACGGCGGGCCGGCTCAGTATGATCCTCTTGATCTCTCGGTGCTTCAGAGCCCTTACGGCCAAGGCTATACTGATGAAGGTCTTGCCCGTTCCGGCTGGCCCTATGGCAAAAATAAGATCGTGCTGACTGTAGGCTTTTACCAAGCTTGACTGATTCTGACTACGGGGACTGACGGGCTTGCCTGAGGTGCTGTAGAGAATAACGGATGTGTCCTCTTCCTCGCTGAGACTGCGACCGTGAAAGATATCAATGATGTCCTTCTCGGCCAAAGCGCCCCGTTTCTGTAGATGATCCACCAGATTCTTCCACAGCGTTTCAAACTCCTCCAGTTCCTCCTCCTGACCCATTACCTTCATGACATCACCACGGGCCACGATACGCAGTTTGGGCAGCAATGCCTTCAGCAGGTGCAGGTTGGCATTTCCTGCCCCGTAGAACGATGCAGGGTCTACGTCTTCCAGAATCAGATGCTTTTCTGTCATGAAGCTTTGATGATAATGGTGCAAAAATACGGAAAACCTTTCACAAAGCACGATATTTTTACGTACTTTTGCGCTGTCAAAGCCAGTAGTGCCCTCATGAAGCTGTCCTTTCACATCCGTAAGAAGCATTTTGTCTATACCTTCTTCGGTGTTACGCTGTTTCTTTTTCTCCTTCGGCTGTCCTTTCCCTCAGTGCGCCGGGGGGGAGAGCGTGTGGCGACTCAGGCAGAAATCGCTTCAGATGCGAAGAACGTGAAGCCGGAGGAAAGTCTGCTTTCGGAGCAGATAGAGGGGCGTATCAAAAAAGGCGGAGAGAGGAGAAAGCATCGCATCTATGGTGTGGCGAGTTATGCCCTCTGTTTTCCTGATGTTAACGATGTGCAGTTGCCCTCGGCCAGACGTCATGGCATCAGACCGCTGAGAGATCGGGAGACGATGAATGGGGAGGGTGATGCTCTGGTGTGTGTAGCACTCAGTCCTTATTATAAAGTGCGAGGGCTCCGTCACTCTGTACCCTATCTTGTTCCGCGTGCAGCACTACTGCTGGAGACGATAGGTCGTAACTTTCTGGATTCCCAATATGTAAAGGGGGTGGCGCATCCAGAGAAAATCGTTGTCACTTCCCTCACGCGTACGCTTCAGGATGTGGCCAGTCTGCGGCGCATCAATGGTAATGCTTCCGAAAACAGCTGTCACCTCTATGGCACCACCTTCGACATTAGCTACAACAAATTCTGTCCCATCCACCTCCAAACGGATGCTGCTCTTGTAGAAACACGCAGCGATACCCTGAAGTACATCCTCTCTGAGGTGCTTCGCGACTTGCGCTCTCGTGAACGCTGCTATGTGAAATACGAAGTGAAGCAGGGATGCTTCCACATTACCGTGAGGTGAAGTTTTAGAGATTCCCTGTTATGCGATATTTTCTTTTCATTTCCTACGACGGAACGTCCTATCACGGCTGGCAGCGTCAGCCCAATGCGGTGAGCGTGCAGGAGAAACTGGAAGATGCCTTGAAACTCATCTTTGGCCGTGATGTCAGTGCTACGGCTGCCGGCAGAACTGATACCGGAGTGCATGCGCGACGGCAGTGTGCCCATATTGACACTCTTGAGGAGTTGGACACGCAATGGCTGCGCTTCAAACTGAACTGCCTGTTGCCGCCCGACGTGGCAGTGAGGGCGGTGGTACCCGTATGCCCCGACGCTCATGCGCGCTTCAGTGCCATCAGCCGTACCTATCACTACTATCTTTCTCTGCAGAAGGAACCGTTTACGCGTCCTTACACCTGCCGGCTCTATCAAGATCTGGATTTTGAGTTGATGAATCAGGGCGCTGCACTGTTGCTCCGCACGAGAGATTTTGGTTCTTTTTGCAAGACGGGCAGCGATAATAAAACCAACATTTGTCACCTCACGGAGGCTCGTTGGACGAGGATGGACAACGGTACGTGGCGCTTCCGCATTACGGCGGACCGTTATTTGCGCAATATGGTGAGAGCCGTTGTGGGTACCCTTGTCAGTGTGGGACGCCACAGGCTCACGCTGGACGGGTTGGAGGAAGTGATCCGTGCCTCCGACCGCAGGGCCTCAGGGGAATCGATGCCGGCCTGCGGCTTGTTTCTGGAGGAGGTGGTCTATCCTGATTCCGTCTATATAGATGGGCGGCAGCCTGAAAAACTATAACAAAGTCAGCGCGGAAATTTCCCGCGCTGCAAAGTAGTGATTAGAGTGAGAGGGAAATGCTATCTTCAGACTAAGGAAGCGATGGCTTCTTCGCGGCTGCATGGCAAGAGATCGGCTACGGGAATCTCTATCATGGTGTAACAACCGGGTTGCTGTCTGAGGGAGGCACGTGCTACGCATACCAATACCTGGCCGGTGAGGGCCGGATTGTTGATGCTCATGCTGAATTCCAAGCGCTGATTCTGCGTCAGGCCGCTTACGCCCTTTCTTACAAGGTTTACGCCGTGGCCCATGTCTTTTACTTCGTCAACGCTCTCTACCTGAATGACGTGGGTCTCGTCGTGAGCAAAATAGGGGTCGGCCTTTATGGCGGCGGTAACGCTTTCCAGGTTTGCGCCGTCCTCCAGCTCTACGTAGACCATTCTGCGATGCAGGCCTTCACCCTTGGGAATGGTCATGGACAGGGCGTTCTTCACACCTTCCTTGCTCTTTGCGCATACGGAGTGGCCCATGCTCATGCCCGGGCCGAAATTGGTGTAGGTAAGCCCTTTGGGAGCGATGCTCTGCATGAGCGTTCGCACGATGCTGTCGGATCCGGGGTCCCATCCGGCGGCAATGACGGCCGCGGTGCCGTTGGCTTTGCAGATAGGCATCAGAGCATTGCGGTAGGCAAGGATGTCGGTGTGAATGTCGAAACTGTCTACGGTGTTGATACCCATGGCAAGGATCTCACGAGCGTAGGCTTCGCAGGAACGCGTGGGGGTGGCAAGAATGGCTACATCAACGGCGTCCAGTTCACGAATGTCACTTACTACGGGGTATGCGTCCAGCTCAGAGGGTCTGTTTGCGGCACCTTGGCGTCTTACGATGCCGCTGATCTGGAAATCGGGTGCGGCTTCAAGGGCCTGCACGGTGAAGCGACCTATGTTGCCGTAACCTACTACGGCGGCTTTTATCTTCTTCATGCGAATGAGGTGTTATTTTTCTAAGGCTTTCTTGATAGCCTCTTTGACGGTTTGCATATCGGTGGTGGGCTCGAAACGGGCGATGATTTCGCCCTCGCGGCTAATGAGGAACTTCGTGAAGTTCCACTTAATGTCAGGGTTTTCCTTAAAGTTGGGGTCGGCTTTGGCCAGCATTTGCTCTAATACTCCGGCGATGGGGTGGGAGGGGTCGAAGCCGGCGAAGCCTTTCTGGCTCTTTAGCCATACGTAGAGTGGAAGTGCACCGGGGCCATTTACCTCAGACTTGCGAAATTGCGGAAACTTCGTGCCATAAGTGAGCTGGCAGAACTGGGTGATTTCTTCGTCTGTGCCTGGAGCCTGCTGCCCAAACTGGTTGCAGGGAATGTCCAGAATTTCAAGTCCATTGGGGTGAAGTTCCTCATAGATGGTTTCGAGTTCTTCGTATTGTGGCGTGAAGCCACAGCGACTGGCTGTGTTGACAATAAGTAGCACCTGGCCTTCAAAGTCTTTGAGGCTCACTTCTTGGCCCTTTTTGTTCGTGAGGGTAAAGTCGTAAACTGTTGACATAATGTAATGACGTGAATGAAATGATAAATCTGATGTTTTCGTGAAGCAAAGTTCGCATTTTCTTCAGAAATATGGGTGTAGATAGCTTGGAAAATGAGTTTTTACTTCAGCGAATACTTCCGAAAGGACGGATTTTAGGAACTTTGCATGCGATTTCTGAAAATTTAAAGTGATGTGGTGGCAGGTAGCTTTTCTTTCCGCGGTGTTGCTGGGCTGTTATGACGTGTTTAAGAAACGCGCCTTGAAGAATAACGCCGTGTCCATGGTGTTGATGCTTAACACGCTGTTTTGTTCCCTTCTGTTCTTGCCGCTCATTGTGGGCTCTGCCGCAGGATGTATCTGTCCCGGGTCGTTGCTCTACGTGCCTATGGGCAGTATGGCGGAGCACGGATGGATATTTCTGAAAGCAGCCATTGTTCTTTCTTCCTGGCTACTTGGCTATGTGGGGCTGAAGCATCTTCCACTCACCATTGTGGGGCCTATTAATGCTACGCGTCCCGTTATGGTGCTCCTTGGGGCGCTCATCCTTTTCGGCGAGCGCCTGGGAATCCTCCAGTGGGTGGGCGTTATGCTGGCGGTGATTTCTTTCTACCTTCTTTCGCTCAGCGGAAAAAAGGAGGGCATCCGCTTTGCCCACAACCGGTGGATCTATTGCATCGTGATGGCCGCTGTGCTGGGTGCTGCAAGCGGTTTGTACGATAAGTTCCTACTTACTCCGAAGCTGCAAGGAGGCTTAGGCCTGGATCGTATGATGGTGCAGGGCTGGTATAATGGCTATCAATTTCTGATGATGGCTTTCGTGGTGTTCTCCCTGGGGCGACGAGGAGGGGAGAAACATGGTGGCATCTTTCAAGATGGTGACCGTTTTCATTGGGAGTGGAGCATACTGCTCATCAGCCTGTTCTTGACGTTGGCCGATTTCGTCTACTTCTACGCGCTTTCCATGCCAGAGGCCTTGGTTTCTGTGGTATCTATGATCAGGAGGGGAAGCGTGGTGGTGAGTTTTCTGTTTGGTGCCTTGTTGTTTAGGGAAAAGAATCTGCGCGCCAAATTCTTCGACTTGCTGTTGGTGATGCTCAGCATGGTTTTCTTATGGTTAGGCAGCCGCTGAATTGGAAGGTTTGCGCAGTACAGGGTTTAGCGCGGAGAAAATAGAAAGTATCGCTTGGTGGTTCGGTCGCTATGCTGCCCTGTGAGCAATTCCGAGAAAGCTGAAAGGTCGCGCACGCTTCCGTCCTTCTGAATAATGCTGATGTGGTCGTCTGCCGTGGAGTAGAGCATCTGACCTATTTCGCGCGTTTGTACGAAATACGAGCCTTCCTTTGGTGTGATGCCCATTTTTTGAGCCACTTCCATTCGTTTTGTGTTCAGCTGCTCGTCAGTTAGCGGTGCCTCCATCTCCGTGGCTTTCAGCAGGCGGCGTTCCGTATATCCTCTTGCGAGGGTGGACAATACGAAGTCTTCATGTGTGGCCCACTGCTTCAGGGCCGACTCCACGTCCGTGTCGTCAAGGGCGGCAAACTGGCTGATCCATTCAGGATGGCTTTTGGCAAAGGCAGCGTCTACATGGTGGCGCAGAAAGTATGCCAGACAGGGGGCGCACTCCACCTCTTGCCCCTCTGCCACCAGCCGTCGGGCCCGTTCTATGGCGAGTCGCAGCATTTCGCCGGCGGCCAGTACCGTCTTGTGCAGGTACACTTGCCAGTACATCAGCCTGCGCGCCATCAGGTAGTTCTCTATGGTGTAGATGCCTTTTCCTTCCACCACCAGCTGGTCGTTCCTTACGTCGAGCATCTTGATGATGCGCGCCACCCCGATGATGCCCTCTCTCACTCCGGTAAAAAAGCTGTCCCTGCAAAGGTAGTCCAAACGGTCCATGTCCAACTGGCTGCAAACGAGCTCGTGCAGATAGTGCTTCGGGTAACTGTCGCGGTAAATTCTGATCGCTATGTCCAATGCTCCACCCATTTCGCGGTTAATGTGTTCCATGAGGTGCAAACTGATCTCTTCGTGCGAGATACCCTTTACAAAGCAGTGCTCCAAAACGTGCGACATGGGGCCATGTCCCAGGTCGTGGAGCAGCATGGCGGCTTCTACACCCATGCGTTCATGGTCCAGAATGCAAACGCCCCTTTCGCCCAGCGCGTTCACTGCCTGGCTTACCAAGTGGAGGGCGCCCACAGAGTGCTGGAAGCGCGTATGGACAGCGCCAGGGTAGACGTAATGAGTGGCCCCGAGTTGTTTGAGCCGCGTGAGGCGGACCACGTAGGGATGCTTCACCAGTTGAGTGAGCAGTCCTTCGGGAATCTCAATAAAGCCAAAAACGGGGTCGTTGACAATCATGTTTCCGGAGCGTTTGTCTGCCTCTTTCAGCAGCGGTTCAGGTAGGTTTTCATCTCCTCTTGCAGTTCCCGTGCCTTTTCTCCGGCTACTTGGGCAAACTGCTCCGAGGTATCGGCAAAGATGATGCCGCGCGAGCTGTTTACCAGCAGACCGCATTCGTCCGTCATGCCGTATCGGCATACCTCCTCCAGGCTACCGCCCTGTGCGCCCACTCCGGGCACCAGCAGGAAGTGGCGCGGAGCAACTTTCCTGACGTCTTCAAACATCCGTCCCTGGGTGGCTCCAACGACAAACATCGTATTGCTCTCGTTCCCCCAGACCTGGCTGCGGCGCAGTACGTGTTCAAACAAGCGTTCCCCACTGGCCTTGTCTTCCAATAGCTGAAAGTCGTGGCTCCCCTTGTTGCTCGTAAGAGCCAGGACAATTACCCACTTGTTCGGATAGGTGAGGAAAGGTGTCACGCTGTCTTCGCCCATGTATGGGGCAATGGTCAGGGCGCCCACGTCAAGCTTCTCGAAGAAGCAACGGGCATACATGGCACTGGTGTTGCCTATGTCGCCACGCTTGGCATCAGCGATGATGAGGTGGTCCGGATAGTTCTGCTTGAGGTAGTTCACGGTTTTTTCCAGCGTGATCCATCCCTCCACGCCTTCGCTTTCGTAAAAGGCGACGTTCGGTTTGTAGGCCACACAGTAGGGGGCGGTGGCGTCGATGATGGCTTTATTGAAACTGTAGATGGGGTCGTCGTCGCCCAGCAGATGGTGGGGCAATTTTTTGCGGTCGCTGTCTAATCCCACGCAGAGAAACGATTCCCTGCGGCGTATGTTTTCAATGAGTTGTTGCTTTGTCATGACTGTTAGTTTGATGATGCAAAGATACAAATATCGCGCCGATGAGTTGCTGCGTAGATAGAAGTATTTTTCCTGAAAAGGTCCCTTTCTTTTCCCGTTCGCAAAGTCTTCCCGTTCCGCCGGAGTGGAAAAAAGCGTCGTGTCAGAAGTCTACTTCGCCAAAACTTCGTACTTTTGCGGTACATTACAAAATTTTACGCCAAATGAAGAAAGCTCTCTTGATTTGCGCCATGTTTCTGGTGCTTCAACTCTTTACGGGAATAGTAGGTTCGGCCGTCGCCGGCTTGTTGGGCTATCAGGGTGGTGCTGCGTTCACCTACATTATTATTGTCGCTACCCTGGTGAGCGACTTGCTGATGATCGGATTTGTTTACTTCCTCATGGAGCGTGGCAGCCGCACGGCCTTCCGCGGTTATCTTGGCCGCCCCACCGCATTCCAGGTGGTGCTGTCCGTTCTGGCCCTCCTGATGCTTATGGTGGTCATCAATGCGCTGTTGGAAGTCCTCGGCGTGCCCGATCTGATCAAGGAAGACATGGCCAGCCTCATGCGCAATCCCTTGGGCATTCTTACGGTGTCCCTTCTGGGCCCCATTGCCGAGGAGGTGTGTTTCCGTCGTGGCGTGATGGGCTCGCTCATGGAGAGCGGCCGTTCGTCGCGCAAGGCCATCCTTATTTCTGCGGCGTTGTTTGGCATCATCCACCTCAATCCCGTACAGGTGCTCGGGGCCTTCGCTTTGGGCCTGTTTTTTGGTTGGCTCTACTGGCGTACGCATAGTTTAGTGCTCCCCATTGTGTGCCACGTGCTGAACAACTCTATCAGTACGCTCCTCTTTTTCCTTGACGGTCAGGACTCCACGTTGCAGGAACATTTCCCTTCCGCGTGGCTCTTTGGGGTCACCATAGCAGCGGCTGCCGCCGTGGGCTACCTGCTGGTTCATGAACTCAATAAGAAGCTCCCTCAGGGTATCAGCGAACTGTCGGAACCCGAAATTCTCTGATTTCCTTGCAACCTACGCTCCTTTCCTCCACTTATCTTGGGCCCGTGAGCTACTATCAGAAGATGGTGGCCGCTCCCCATGTGGTCATCGACCAGCACGAGCACTTCATCAAGCAAACCTACCGCAATCGATGCCTCATTGCGGCTCCCGACGGTGTTCAGGCCCTCACTGTGCCCATCGTGCGCAACGATCCCTCCCACACCGCCATGCGTGACATCCAAATCAGTCCCCATGGCAACTGGCAACACCTCCATTGGCATGCATTCGTCACGGCATACGACGGCAGTCCCTACTTCGAGTACTATGCCGACGACTTCCGCCCCTTCTACGAGCGTCCATTCAAGTTTCTTCTCGATTTCAACGAGGGGCTTCGCCTCCTGCTGTGCGAACTGCTCGACATTCAGCCTTCCGTTCAGCTTTCCGAAGCCTATCAGTCTGGTTCCGGAACCTCGGATTTCCGTTCTTCGCTCACGCCGAAGCAGCCTGACCCCGATTTTCTGCCTCGCCGCTACTATCAGGTGTTCGCTCAGCGCAACGGCTTCCTCCCCAATCTCAGCGTCGTTGACTTGCTCTTCAATATGGGCCCCGAATCCGTGCTCTGGCTACGGTAGTTTACATAATTTACCAAGAGAAAGTCCGTTTGTTCCGGTTTTTCCGAAAAAACACGCGCTGGCTGTTACTTACTTCTTTCATTTATTTGTAATTTTGCAGGAAATCTTTAAGTAACGCTTATGAATTGGTCTTTATTTTCTCTTGTGCCTATCGCCTCGCTCATCGCGCTGGGGTTCGCACTCTATTTTTTTCGTAAGATGAAGGCGGCCGACGAGGGCACGCCCGAAATGGTACGCATCGCTCTGGCCGTTCGCCAGGGAGCCAACTCCTACCTGCGCCAGCAGTACAAGGTTGTGGGTTACGTTTTCCTCGTCGTGTTCGTTATTTTCGCCTTTATGGCTTACGTTCTTCACATTCAGAACTACTGGGTGCCCGTTGCCTTCCTCACCGGCGGATTTTTTTCCGGCCTTGCAGGCTATCTGGGCATGAAGACGGCTACTTATGCTTCTGCCCGTACTGCCAATGCTGCCCGTCAGTCCATGGACGCCGGCCTCAGGATTGCTTTCCGAAGCGGTGCCGTCATGGGACTGGTCGTTGTAGGCTTCGGTCTGCTCGACATCAGTCTTTGGTTCGTCATCCTCAATAAGTTTGATTCATCCGGCCTCATTTCCATCACCACCACGATGCTCACCTTCGGCATGGGTGCCTCCATGCAGGCCCTCTTTGCGCGCGTGGGCGGCGGCATTTATACTAAGGCTGCCGACGTAGGTGCCGACATTGTGGGCAAGGTCGAGGCCGACATCCCCGAAGACGATCCCCGTAATCCGGCTACCATCGCTGACAACGTGGGCGACAATGTGGGCGACGTGGCCGGCATGGGAGCCGACCTCTACGAGAGCTATTGCGGCTCCATTCTGTCTACGGCGGCCCTCGGTGCCGTGGCCTTTGCGGCCAGCGGCATGCAGTTCAAGGCCGTGATTGCGCCCATGCTGATAGCCGCAGTTGGCGTGTTCCTCTCCCTGCTGGGCATCTTCTTGGTACGCACCAAGGAAGGCGCCACTATGAAGGACCTTCTTCATTCCCTCGGCATCGGTACCAACGTGAGCGCCGTGCTCATTGCCGTAGTTACCTTCGGTATTCTCTATGTCTTAGGTCTTGAAAACTGGCTCGGCCTCTCCTTCTCCGTCATTACGGGTCTGGCTGCAGGCGTCATCATAGGCCAAGCCACGGAGTACTATACCTCCCATACCTACCGTCCAACGCAAGCCATAGCCGAGGCTTCGCAAACCGGTAGTGCTACCGTGATCATTAAGGGCATAGGCACCGGAATGATCTCCACTTGCATTCCCGTGGTGACGATTTCCGTTGCCATTCTGCTCAGTTACCTTTGTGCCATCCGTTTCGACATCAGTGGCATGATGGAAGCTCATAACATCCAGTTGGGCCTTTACGGCATCGGTATTGCTGCCGTGGGCATGCTGTCCACGCTGGGAATCACCCTGGCCACTGACGCCTACGGCCCGATTGCGGACAATGCAGGCGGAAACGCCGAAATGAGCCGCTTGGAGCCCTACGTTCGTCAGCGCACCGATGCCCTCGACGCTCTGGGCAACACTACGGCTGCTACGGGCAAAGGCTTCGCCATCGGGTCGGCAGCTCTGACAGCCCTGGCGCTCTTGGCATCCTATATAGAGGAGATCAAAATTGCCATGCAACGTGCCCTAGACCACGGACGTGAGGCCTTCGCTTACGTAGACGGACGCCTCTTTGACCCCTCTACGGCCACCATGCCCGAATTTATGGACTACTTCCAGGTGAACCTGATGAATCCCAAAGTGCTTATCGGCGTATTCCTCGGAGCCATGGCAGCGTTCCTGTTCTGTGGACTCACCATGGGCGCCGTGGGCCGTGCGGCCCAGTCTATGGTGGAGGAAGTGCGTCGTCAGTTCCAAACCATTGCAGGCATTCTTGAAGGCAAGGCAACGCCCGACTATAAGCGTTGCGTAGAAATATCCACCCGTGCAGCTCAGCGCGAAATGGTGGTACCCTCTCTGCTGGCCATCGTCATCCCCATCGTGGTGGGCGTTATTCTCGGCGTGGCCGGTGTGCTGGGCCTGTTGGTGGGCGGTCTGGCTGCAGGCTTCACCCTGGCGGTGTTCATGTCGAACTCCGGCGGAGCTTGGGACAATGCCAAGAAGATGGTGGAAGAAGGCAACTTTGGCGGCAAGGGCTCGGCGAGCCATAAGGCCACCATCGTGGGCGACACCGTAGGCGACCCGTTCAAGGATACGTCAGGCCCCAGTCTGAACATCCTCATCAAGCTCATGAGCATGATCAGTATCGTTATGGCCGGCCTCATCGTGAGTTGCCATCTGTTCTGAATTCATTTTCAAAATTATTATGACGCGTGGCCCTTCGGGGCCGCGTTTTTTTTGTTTTGTTTGGAGGAGTGCGGAGATTTTCCTATCTTTGCTAACAAATCCATTTCAATGAAATCAATGTCCATTTCCTGTCGTTCGTGCCGCTCCCTGCTGGTGGTGGCATTTGCTTTGATTCTGGCCCTCCCTGCAGAGGCCAGGAAGTTTCGCATCTTGAGTTTCAACATCCTCGTGGACCGCGGCCCACATTGGGACGCCCGTAAGGTCCAGGTGGGGGAGTTCATTCAGAAAAACCACCCCGACGTGTTCGGCCTTCAGGAGCCCACCAAACCACAGATGGACGACCTTGCGCCCTACCTCAAGGACTATGCCTACGTGGGCGTGGCGCGCGATGACGGCAAGGAGCAGGGTGAATACAGCCCTGTTTACTATCGCACCGACCGCTACCGCGCCCTGAAGAGTGGCACCTTCTGGCTCAGCGAAACGCCGGAGGCACCGTCCTACGGTTGGGATGCCAACTGCCGCCGCGTGTGCTCGTGGGCGCTCTTGCAGGACAAGGTCTCCGGCAAGCTGTTCGTCTTTGCCAACACCCATCTGGACCACATCGGCAAGGTGGCGCGCCGCAATGGTGCCCTCCTCATCAAGGAACGCCTCACGGCCCTCGTACCGGCCGGCACGCCTCTCATGGTTACCGGCGACTTCAATGTGGAAGACACTGAGGAAGCCTATATCACCATGACCACGGGCGGCATTCCCCTTGGCGATGCCTACAAGATGGCTCGTAAGCGCACGGGATGCAAAACTACCTTCCACGCCTGGGGCAAGATACCCGACGAGAAGGCCTACAAAATAGACTTCATCTTCCTTTCGCCTCAACTCAAGGTGAAACGCGCCGAGATATTCAACAGCTACCTGGCTCCTGACCAGTATCTTTCCGATCACCACCCCCACTTCGTGGATTTGAAGTGGTAAGATCCCGACAACCTCTATCCTTATTATATAATGAATAATTTCGTTTTCAAGAGTCCCACGGAGTTTGTGTTCGGTCGCAATGCCGAACAGGAGGCCGGCCGCCTGTCGCTCCGCTATGGGGCCAATAAAGTGCTTCTCCTCTACGGCGGCCGCCATGCTGAGGAGAGTGGCCTCCTTTCACGCGTCATGGGGGCCCTGGAACAGTGTGGCATTCCCATCCACCTCATGGGCGGCATTCAGCCCAACCCCACCGACGACAAGGTCTACGAGGGCATCGCCCGAGTGCGCCAGCACGGCATAGACTTCCTGCTGGCCGTGGGTGGCGGCAGCGTCATCGATACGGCTAAGGCCATAGCGGCCGGTGCGCTTTATGAGGGCGATTTCTGGGACTTCTATGCCGGCGTCCATCCCGTGGAGCGCGCTTTGCCCGTCGGCGTGGTGCTCACCATTCCGGCCGCAGGCAGCGAGGCCTCCGGCAATTCGGTCATCACCAAGCGCGACGGACTCCACAAGATTTCGCTGCGCACCGGCGACGTGCTCCGTCCCAAGTTTGCCTGCATGAACCCTGAGATCACCTTTAGCCTGCCTCCTTTCCAGACCGCTTGTGGCGTGGCCGACATGATGAGCCACATCATGGAGCGATACTTCTCCAATACGCTCAACGTAGACCTCACCGACCGCCTCTGTGAGGCGGCGCTCCAGTCCATCGTGCTTTCCGCGCGCCAAGTCATGGCCGACAGCCACAACTACGAGGCCCGAGCCAACCTGATGTGGGCCGGTACCGTGGCCCATAGCGGCATTTTGGGCGTAGGCCGCGAGGAAGACTGGGCCAGCCACTTCATGGAACACGAAGTGAGTGCCGTTTACGGCGTCGCCCACGGCGCCGGGCTCTCCGTGGTGCAGCCGGCATGGCTCACGTGGATGACCGTTCACCGCCCCGAAAAGGTGGCGCAGTTTGCCCTCCGCGTCTGGGGTGTGCCTGAGCGTAAGGATCTGCGGTTCGTGGCCGTTGAGGGCGTTCGCTGTCTGAAGCAATTTTTCCACGAAATAGGTCTGCCCACCACCTTCCGCGAGCTGGGTGTGGAGCAGCCCGACGTGCCCCTCCTCGTGGAGAAGCTCCATGAAGACAAGGGCGAGCTCATAGGCAACTACGTGAAGCTCGACCGACGCGCTACGCGCGAGATATACGAAATGTGTATCTCCTGAAGTACAGCATTTTCTTTTCCGGCTTTTGGCAGCCGGAGTTGCCATATCAGGAGGTCGCGATGAGTCCAACGTCGCGGCCTCCAATTTTTTTTTGAAAAAAATCTGCCCCCTTGAGGTGCATATCTGAAACTATTGCTAATTTTGCAGCACTAACAATGATCAAAGATATGTTTAACTAACTCATTTTGATATGGCAAAGTTAAAATTAAATCTCGTCGACAAATTTGTTGGCACCAGGCTGACCAATGGAGAATTCCTGGCCATGCAGAATTCCGTCCTTAAGGCGGTGATTAATTCCGATGCTTCTGCTGAAAGCATGGGAATAGTAGGAAATGTGAACGAGATCAAAAATCTCGTCTCCAAGTTGCAGAAAACCATCAACATGCAGCGTGCTTCGGCCCTCACCCCACAGGTGGAGGCTGCCGACAAGGCCCGTGACCGCTATGTGGGGTTTCTGTTCAAAATGGCATACCATGCCAGTAAGCTCCCGGCAACGAGTGCGCTGTATGCTGACGCTCAGACGCTCTATGCAGGGATGAGAGCTTACAAGGGTGTGGGTGACCACAGTCTCTCGGATGCGACTTCTGAGATCAACGGCCTTTTGGCCTGGGCTCAGGGGGAGAAGATGAAAGACGTCGTCACCAAGTTTGCCCTAACCACTGTGCTTGCTGAGTTGAAATCGGCCAACGCCGTGGTTCAGGACTATCTTCACAATCGCGAGCTGGAGAAAGCCGCGCTCTCGAAGTCCGTTGAGGCTTCTACGGGCAAGCAGATCCGCTCCGAGCTGGAGAATGTGTATGTCGACATGGTGGTGCATATCAATGCCAGCGCCGTGAACAATGTGGAGGGAGTTTCCGATCTCGTGTACAATCTGAACAGCATCGTTCAGCACTATCGCAGCATTGCTGCCCAGGCTGCCACACGTACTGCCAGCGAAGGCACAGTGCCTGAGGAGGCGCCGCAGGAAGAAACGCCTGCTGACGTTGTTTCCTCAGACCCTGCCCCTGAGGAGCAGGACGCCGCAGCCGGTGACTGACCCTTGTCTTTGTTAAGATGTGATTAGAGGCTGGCTCTCTTCGGAGGGCCGGCTTTTTTGTTGTCAGGAAAGGGAAAGGTTAAGAAGTAGGTGCAAATTTTCCTGCTCGCTGGGCCCGTCCGCAGGCGGTTGGGTAGAGATTCCTGCTCGCTGGGCCCGTCCGCTGGCGATGGACGCGAAT
Organism: Bacteroidaceae bacterium; assembly: GCA_017468985.1. Classification (GTDB taxonomy): domain Bacteria; phylum Bacteroidota; class Bacteroidia; order Bacteroidales; family Bacteroidaceae; genus UBA6382. The sequence continues at coordinate 22,633 of JAFUHF010000056.1, read as the reverse complement.
CAAAACTGATTTTTATTACTTATTTGTCCAGTTTGGACAAATTGTGCAATTCTTTTGTGTGAAATCTGAAGGGAAGGGCTTTTTGATACAAAATTATCCATAAAATAGCTTCTGGCAGTGGGAAAATTGCAATTTGCATATGTCAATCGGGGGGGGTAAACATTAGGCTTCAAAAAAATGTAGAATGTCCTGCGTGGGAAAATATTATTTTTTTTGTTTATTTATGCCATGTCTTTGAATAGGAATATGTAATTTTGCATTGATACAACAATTATTGTTGTTTCGTTTCAAAATTTGTTATCTGCTCAGCATATCCTGCTGAGCATTTTTTGTATGTCTGCCATGGCTCGTTTCAGGTCCTGGCGGTGGGCGCAGAAGAGGGGAGAGGAAGAATCAGTGGTTTTGGATGTTGCGCGGATGGTGCTCCAGAATTTCCTGCCTGAGGCGGTGGCGGTCAATGTGGGTATAGATTTCAGTGGTAGCAATGCTCTCGTGGCCCAGCATCATCTGGATGGCGCGCAGGTTGGCTCCCCCTTCGAGCAGATGGGTGGCAAAGCTGTGGCGCAGGGTGTGGGGGCTCACGTTTTTGACAATGTCGGCCTCCTCGGCCAGCTGCTTGATGAGGCGGAACACCATGATGCGGCCAATGGCCGCCGTGTGGCGGCGCACGGTGATGAATACGTAGTCCTGAAACTCGGGCGGTATGTCCCAGCTGTTGCGGTCAATGAAGTAGAGTTGCAGCTCTTTCACGGCGCGTGCCGAGATGGGCACGAGGCGCTCTTTGTTTCCCTTTCCGCATACGCGGATGTAGCCCTCGTCCAGATAGAGTTGGGAGAGTTTCAGGTTGCAGAGCTCGCTGACGCGCAGTCCGCAGCTGTAGAGCAGCTCGATGATGGCGCGGTTGCGCTGCCCTTCCTTGCGGCTCAGGTCTATGCAGCGTATCATCCGGTCGATTTCCTCCACCGTGAGCACGCTGGGCAGGTAAATGCCAAGTTTGGGCGACTCCAGCAGCTCCGACGGGTCGTTTTCGATGAGGTTTTCCATGAGCATAAACCGATAGAAGGCCCTCACGCCACTCAGTATGCGCGCCTGCGAGCGCGGTTCGATGCCCACGTCGTGGAGTGCGGCGGCAAACGAGCGCAAATCGTTCAGCGTGGCCTCCTCGGGACGAATGGACGCAGAACCCAGAAAGAGCAGCAGCTTGTCGAGGTCGCGCAGGTAGGCGTCCAGCGTGTTGCGCGAGTAGGCGCGCTCAAGGAGCAGGTAGCTCCGGTAGCGCTTCACGAGGGAGGCCTGAGCTTCGCTATGCAGGGCATCGGAGCCCGTGAGGGTGGAGTCGGAAAGGGGAGTCATGAGAGGCTTTTTTCGGGATTTTTCTTGGGATTACTCGCTTATTAGTTGTAACTTCGCGGCAAGTAACGGCAAAAATACAAATTTTCTCATCAATCATGGCCAAGAAGATCCTTATTATTAATGGTCCGAACCTGAACTTGCTCGGTGTGCGCGAACCCGGGGTATACGGAGCGGAGAGTTTCGACGATTACCTGCCGCGTCTGCGCCGCGAGGTGCCCGAGGCAGAGATCAGCTATTTCCAGAGCAATCACGAGGGCGAACTCCTGGACTGCATCCAGAAGGAGGGCTTCCGCCAGGACGGCATTGTGCTCAATGCCGGTGCCTATACCCATACTTCCATTGCCCTTCACGACGCCATCAAGGCCATTCCGGCTCCCGTCATAGAGCTTCACATCTCTAACGTGTTTCAGCGTGAGGCCTTCCGTCATCACTCCATGATTTCGCCGGCCTGCCGCGGCGTGGTGTGTGGGCTGGGTCTGGATGGCTACCGCCTCGCTACGCTCGCCTTGCTTCGCCTCTGAGCCGATGATGACAGAGGCGCTCAACGACTACCTTCTGGAGCACATCACTCCGGAACATCCCTATCTTCATGCCCTCTTCAGGGCTACGCAGCTACAATTGGTGCGCGGCCACATGGCCTCCGGCCACTTGCAGGGCGAGTTGCTCACCATGCTGGTGAAGATGGTGCGGCCGCGCAGGGTGTTGGAGATTGGCACCTACAGCGGCTACTCGGCCCTGGCCATGGCGCGCGGACTCGACGAGGGTGCCGAGCTGGTGACCTTCGAGGTGAACGACGAAATGGAGGACTTCACACGGCCTTGGATAGAGCGTTCGCCATGGGCCGATAAGGTGAAGTTTCTCATCGGCGATGCCCGGGACCACCTCGAGCCTGACGAGCGGTTTGACCTCATCTTCATCGATGCCAACAAGCGCCACTACTGCGACTACTTGGAGCTCTCCTTGGCCCACCTCAGCCCCGAGGGCTTCATCCTGGCCGACAACACGCTCTGGGACGGCCACGTGGTGGAGTCGCAATACGACAAGGATGCCCAGACTGTGGGCATCCGTGAGTTTAACGACATGGTGGCCCACAGGGCCGACCTCGAAGTGGTGATGCTGCCGCTGCGCGACGGGCTCACCCTCCTTCGCCGAAAGATTTAAGAATCCGGTACCTTATTTGGGAAAACTCAGCCTGATGACGTCGCGCTTCACCGTGACGTAGTACAGGTCGCCATTCCAGTAGACGAGGCTCTCGGGCTCAGTGTTCAGACCGGCCTCGTGGAGGCGGAGTTCGGTGACAATCTTGTTGCGGTCGAACACGCGCAGGTAAGTGGTGGGCCCGATGTCGAACACCTGGTAGAGCTTGCCGCCGCGGAAGAGGGCGCCCTGAGTGGCCGTCATGGAGGGGAAGGAGTAGCGCTCCAGGGCGTCGGTAGCCTTGAGCGTTACGTCGCCGCTCTTGACGGAGGGCAGACGAAACTTCCAGAGCAGGTTGCGGTTGACCGGTGAGGCGTGCCAGTTTTCGAGGTGATAGCCTGTGAGCCACAGGTAGCCGCCCTCGCCGTCAATGACGGCGTTGGGATAGAACATGGGGCCTTCGTGGGTGGCAGGGTAGGTGATGGTCTGTACCAGTTCCATGCCCCACTGGCCGGGCGCAGAGCCCGTGATGCGGAAAACGAGACACTTATGCTCCTGCTTGTGCTCCATGGAGACGTAGAGCAGGGGGAAAGCGTCCTCAGCTTCGTAGCGCTCGGTGCCGAAGTTGGCATTGTTGCAGTGGTAGGTGGGCTTTCCTTCCAGGGGAATTTCCTGCACCACGCGGCGTTGCTCCAGGTTGACCACGCTGACGCGCGGCATGGCGTTGTAGAACTGGAAAAGCCACGGTCCGTAGGCCGCGCCGCCCTGGGCGGACTGCTTTTCGTCAGAATCGATGTGCATCACCTTCTGGTAGGTGAACTCGGGATTGAGCTGGATGGGGTCGCCGTAGTAGGGGTGGCGCTCCTGAGCGTGGAGCCTCGGGCCGAAGCTGAGAAGCATCAGGCCGATGGCCAGAACGAAAGAATGTTTGTTGCAGCGCATGGATAGAAAATGTATGATGTTGCGAAGTTACGAAAAGGGCGCCGTTTTTCGGCCATGGTCGGGGGCCTTTTCGCATGGCGGTAGGACTTTTTTGCTATGGAAAAAGAAAAATAGTGGTGCGGCATGTTACATTTCAGGCAGAATTGCGTTATATTCGCAGAAAGTTAAATGCAGAAGATGCCCTCACGCCCATGAGCGACGAGATATTGGTGACCACCTTTGAGCGCTTGCGCCAGCGGCTGCTCAGGTTTGCCCGAGACATTGTGCGCAGCGACGACGATGCGCAGGATGTGCTTCAGGAGAGCTTTGTCACGCTGTGGCAGCACTATCGGGACGTGGAAAGCCAAGCGGAGGCCGAGAAGCTGAGCTTCCGCGTGGTGAGAAACCGAAGCATCACGGAGCTGCGCCTCAAGGCACGGGAGCCCAAGGCCCAGGATGCCGTCCTGACGGGCGATGCCGACATGGCCGACGACGTCACCTCGGCCACGGAGCGCGAGGAGTTGCTGCAAAGGGTGGAGGAACTGATGGAAACCGAACTCGGAGCGCAGCAGCTGACCGTTTTTCGGCATCACGACCTGGAGGGACGGCCGGTGGACCAGATTGCCCGTGACATGCAGCTCACGGAGACCGCTGTCAGAATGAACCTGAGCCGCGCCAGGAAGAAGATTAGAGAAATTTACATTAAGAAATATGCCCATGTTTGAACCAAAACCACTGTGTCCCCACGAGGCCGACGCCTTGCTTCGGAAGTTCTATGACGGCCTGACGAACCGCGCTGAAGAACGCCGGCTGGAAGCCTTTCTGGCCTCGCCCCATGGAGCTGCTGCCCCCTACGAGGCCGACCGCGCCGTGTTTAGCCTGATGGCCGCCGGCAGGGCAGCCCGAAGTGTGAGGGGAGCAGGAAGCGCGCTGAGCCGACTGGCCGTAGGCGTGGCTGCCTCCGTGATGTTGCTGGTGAGCTTCCATGCCACGTCGCACGCCTTGAACCCCAACTGCGTGGCCTACATTGACGGAACGCGCTACACGAGCACGGACTTCGTGATGGGGCAGATGTCGCAAACGCTGGCGCAGCTGTCGCCGAGCGAAGAGCAGCTAACGGTGGAGAGCCAGCTGCAAGCAGTGCTCGGTGAGCTCTGTCAGCAAGAGAAAGGAGAGTGAACCATGAAGAGAAAGAACCTGATCCTCAAGATGACGGTGGCCGTGGCCCTGATGTGGCCCTGCCTGCTCAGCGGACAGACGGGACTGAAAGTGGCTCCCTTCTTCGACGGCCGCTACAACGAGAGCCGTGACGTGGTGACCGTGGTGGCCAAGGGTAAAGCCCTGCAACCCTACGGGATGAGCCTCTATCGCAGCCTGACCTTCAGCAAACGCCTGCCGGAGATGGCCGACATAGAAAACGCCGTGACCACCGACGGAAAAGCCGCCGTAGACAAGGAGACCGGAAAGATGGGCGGCAAGTTGATCTATGCCTTCTACTCGCTTCCTCCGGCCAAGGGGCAGAAGAAGGAAATGCGCTACCTGTTCTACCGGCAGAACGACGAGAAAACCTATCTGGTCTACATGGAAGGCCAGACCACTCTGGAACGGCTCAAGAAAATGTTTAACAAATAAGGAAACCGCACCCTACGATGAACACAACAAAACAAAGAAAATCAATACAAACGCTTATGAATCACAAAATGATGGCCCTTTGGGCCCTTCTCCTGGTGGCAACAGGAAGCAGTGCTGCCCAACTGGGTGACACCACGATAGTGGTAAAGAATCCCAACCGTGTTACCGTGAAGGACACGGACAACAGCATGCAGATCATCATAGAAGGCAAGGAGGGCAACCCTTCGTGGAACTTCTCCAGAATGCGCACCTGGAACCAGCGGTCGATGGAAATCACGAAGGAACACACGCAGTTTGACTTTGCCCTATCCCTTCCGGGCATGAAGCAGAAACGCCGGAGAGAAGCCATGGAGTATCACCTGCCCACCTTCTTCATCGGCCTCTCCTCCGCCCTGAACACTCCGTCAAAGATGGACACCCCGGTGGGCTCTGCCGTGGAGATAGGATTTACGCCCATCGCCTGCGAGCTGCCCCAGATAGGGCGTAACGTGGGCGTGGTGGCCGGCATGGGCTTTGCGTGGCGGAACTATCGCATGTCGGACGACGTGCGCTTTCTCAAGCAGGAGCAGCAAGTGGTGTTGGGCGACTATCCCGTAGGGGCGAGTCCCAAGTTTTCGAGAATCAAGACGTTCAGCATGACCGTCCCGTTGCTCTTGGAGGTGCGCACCAACAAGCTGAGGGGCGGAAGGTTCTGGATGAACATGGGTCCGATGCTCAACATCAGCACCTATGGTAGCCTGAAAACGCGCTACAGAATGAACGGCGAGAAGCAGAAGGAGGTAGACAAGCACATCCATCAGCAGCCTGTCACGGTGGACTTCTATACCTCGATGGGTCACAACGACATTGGCGTGTACTTCCGCTATTCGCCCTGCAACGTTTTGCGCACCAACTACGGGCCCAAGTTTCAGTCCATGTCGATGGGTCTGAGCATCGGCTTGTAGACGCCGGCAGTCGCCACTTTTGACAAGCGAGGGGCAAGGTTACGGGAAAAATTGTAACTTTGCAGCATGAACCGAAAGAACCTAAAGATAAAGACGGAAACCTCCGTCATCTCACTGCGAGAGCTCAACTTCTATGCTTACCACGGCGTGGCGCCGCTGGAGCAGGAGGTGGGCTCTCGCTTCGTAGTCAATGTAGATCTCCACCTGACCGTTAGGCCCGAGGCCCTGGAAGGTGACGACCTGAAGGGCACTGTGAACTATGCCCAGGCCTACGAGGTGGTGAGTCAGTCGTTTATGCCAACGTGCCGCCTCATTGAGCATGCGGCGTGGCGCGTGGGACGGGCATTGTTGGAAAACTTTGAGCAAGTCCATGCGGTAGAGGTGAGCGTAGAGAAACTCTCGCCGCCCATGGAAGCCGACTGCAAGAGTGCGGCCATCAGCCTGAAACTAACGAGAGAAGCATGATAGAAGTACAGATATCGCCCGAGATAAGGGCCAGCGTGCCGCAGCTCTGTGTGGGAGTGGTGCAGGCAGCGGTGAGTAACAGCGAGGAAAATCCCGAACTGTGGCGCCAGATAGAGGCGGAGGCCGAGAAATTCCGCCAGACTTACGACCCCACGACGCTCAAGGCGCGGCCCTCCATAGCCGCCACGCGACAGGCTTACAAGGTGCTGGGCAAGGATCCCAGCCGCTACCGCCCATCGAACGAGGCGCTGCTGCGCCGCGTGCTGCAAGGCAAGGAACTCTACAGGATTAACACCATCGTAGACCTGAATAACCTGGCCTCCATCAGGTGGGGCTACAGCATAGGCGGATTTGACGTGGACAGGATAAAGGGGCAGAAGCTCGTCTTAGGCATAGGGCGCGAAGGGGAAGCCTATGAGGGAATAGGCCGCGGACCGTTAAACATCAGTTGTTTGCCCGTCTATCGCGACGAGGAAGGCGGCATAGGCACGCCAACGAGCGACCACGAAAGAACCAAGGTTTCGCTCGAAACGAAGGAACTGCTCTTTCTCGTCAACGGTTACGACGGCAACGAGGCCGACACGCTGGCCTGCTGCCACGACTTGCAGCAGCTGCTCCGGACCTTTGCCGGAAGCGACGGCGGAACCTGCCGCCTCATCAAGGCGACGGACTAAGAAATCAGGAATTTTCGGGAAACGCTACTTGAGCTTGGCGGCCATGGGATTGCGCACGCCCTTGGCCCCCACGAGGTAGGCCTTGGCAGCGCCGATGCGCAGATACATGTCGAGGCGGACGGGGATGTGGTTCAGGTCATCTGTAACGTAGAAGGTGACGACCTCCTTTTCTTTGCCGTTTTCGTATTCCACAAACGAGAGGACGAGGCAACGGTAGGTGGCATCTCCGTTCTTCATCTTGAGGTCCTTCTTGCCGCGATAGATGAGCGTTTGCTTGCTCATGCCGCTGCCGTCGGTCATGGTGAACTCAATCTTGTGTCCCTTCTGGAAGCCCGTGGCGTCGAAGGAACGTGCTTGCAGCATGATGCTGAGCATGTCGTAAATGGTTTCCTCGCTGCCCTCCTCCTTCCAGGAGACGGCACCTTTGGGGTTGATGTACTGCTGCCGTGCGTGGGAGCCGCTTTCGGAGGGATAGCTGAACCAAACGTGACGCTGTCGGTAGGAGTCCCCCTCCATGTCGGTCTTAGAGTAAGTACGGGGAAGCATATCTTCGGCGGTGACGACGCTGGTGAGTGTGTCGCGGAGTACGAAAAACTTGTCGGCTTGGCTACTGCCACGCGTGAGCAGACGGGTGCGGAAAGCCGGGCGTCCCTGGTAAGTGGTGGAGCTGATACTCATGGACGCTGAGCCTGCCTTTACCCAGACGAACTTCCAGTTATAGTAAAGATCGTATTGCAGGGTTTCGCCGCTCTGAAACGCCGTGTTGGGCACGTGGGTATCGGCAGCGGCCGGGACCATTGCCCAAGGCGCTGCCACCAGGAGGAGCAGCTGGAGGAGGGTGCGCCGGAAATTAGCGGCGCTTGTTGCGTTCGCGTTCAGCATTTCTCTTTTGGATAGTTTTCTCCTTGTCAGGTTTCTGCTTGGTGATTTCAATGGGCTTCTGACGGGTGAGCGGCAGGGCATGGACATCCCAGTCCTGCTCAATGTCCCACAGGGCGCGAACCTGAATCTTGGAGGGATAATAGTATACTTCTTCCGGTTGGAGCTTTTGTTCAAAGTCGCCCGGATCCCATTGATTGTTTCCGTTGCGGTCAATGAAGAGCCGCGCATAGTAGGTGGTAGGTTTCAGGAAAAAGAACTCGGCGCGGCCGTCGTGGCTGCGAACGGCATAAAGAACTCTGCCGGACGAACTGACAAGCTGTACGACGGCGGTGGTATCGGCAATGCCCGGAAGGTTGAAGAACAGGGAGCCGTATGTGTCGAGGTTGGGAATGGTGATGCGCGCCCTGTTGGCCTTGGAAGCGTGACCGTAGATGCCAATAAACGCTGCCGAATCGATTTGGAGCTGGTATTCCTGCTGCGGACGCCACTCGGCGTAGAGCGTATACTTGAAAAGACTGCCCGGATCGCGTTCCAGTACGTAGGGCGCCGGGAGAAACAGGGAGTCCTGCTTGAGGAGCAGATGAATGAGCGAGGTATCTGCTATCTCAATCGGCTCTTTGGTTTCAAACTGAATGTTTTCGTTAGGTGCCAGCGAGCCTCCCGGATGGATGGAGAGGTCGAGCGTGGGCGCAGGCATCGTTTCTAAATAGGGAAGGTGGCGCTTCTTGAGCTTCTCCTGCTCTTTTTCCCATTTTTTGCGTTCTTCGGCTTCAAGCTTGAGTTGCTTAGCGCGTGGAATCTTGGAAATGAACTCCATCGTGTCCGATGTCTCCACGAGAAGTCCGGTGGTGTCGGTTTCCATAAAGGTGTAGAGCGCGCGAAGCGTGTCCTGGTGGATAAGGGCAGTGTCGCGAATCCAGTAGTAGATGCTATCGTGGCCAGGGGAAGAAAGTATGGCAAAAGCATTGTTTTCGTCGAAGTTGAGCCCTCGAATTTTGGGCATGGAGTCGGACGGCCCGGTGAAATAGATGTCGATGTGCTCCGGCGTTTGGCGCTCCGACTTTAGCAGGTGGCGTTCCTGATGACTTTCCAAAAACGCCAGAAGCACCAGGTCGTCGGGGGTGTAGTGCGTGAAGTGAATAATGTGGATGCTGTCGATGTGGGTGCTGTCGCGCCATATGGTGTCGGGACGGGCGTCAGGATAGCTTCCAGTTTGGAAGGTGGAGGTTTGGAACGCTATCATTTCGCTCTTTTGCGAAAAGGTGAACGTGCCGTCGGCATCCTGCAAGGCGTAAGCCCGATAGCGTCCGGGGGCAACGCCCTTGATGATGAACTCTCCGCTGCCGTTGGTTCGGGCCACACGCAGGAGGGGCTTGGTTTGGAACACGGTATCGGTGGTGTCGCTGTGGAGGCCCACGAGAATACCCTTGATAGGTTCCAGGTTCTCTGCGTTGAGCACCTTTCCAGACACTTCCATAGAGTCTGCATGGTCGCCGGTGGAGAAAACGAAGTTGTAATGTCCTAAGGGATTGCCCTCGTTGTTGTCAACGATGGCGTCGGAAAAGTCGATGGTGTAGGTGGTGTTTTTCTGAAGGGAGTCCAATAGCTTCACCCTGATCTTGCGGCCGGTACTGCTGATCTCCGGAAGGTTGATCTGTGGGGGGCTTACCACAACTTTCTCAGAGGCATTCTCAATTTTTACGAATTCATTGAAAAAGATGTCGATTTTCGTGTCTTTGGAGTTAAGCGCGCCAAATTGCAGCATGGAGCCGATGACCTGCGGCGGAAGTTCGTCGTAGGGTCCGCCGTCGGGGCTGCCGGGGCTTGCGCATCCAAACAAAATGGACAGGGCAATGGCCGCTACGGCTACAGGGAAAGCATGTCGTAGTGGAATTTTCATCCGATATGATTGAGGTTGAGCACTTCTTCAATGATTTTTCGGTCGTTGCAGAGACGTGGCACCTTGTGCTGACCTCCCAGTTTACCCTTCGACCGGAGCCAGTCGTCAAACAGCCCGGGGCGAGCCACGATGACCTCAAGGGGCTGGAGCGTGACGTTCTTGCTTCGCTTGGCCTCGTAGTCGGAGTTGATGTGCTGCAAGGACAGATCAAGCTCACGGGCAAAGGTTTCCAGATCGGCCGGAGGATGATGGAACTCTATCACCCATTGGTGACGGCATTTCCCGTCCTTGTCCATATAGATGGGAGCGGCGGTGTATTCGTTTACTTCGGCACCGGTTACCTGACAGGCTTGGGCCAAACCTTGTTCGGCGTTGTCGACAATGAGTTCCTCTCCGAATGCGTTGATGAAGCTTTTGGTGCGGCCGCTGATGATGAACTTGTAGGGTGACAGGGAGGTGAACCTTACCGTGTCGCCTATCTGGTAGCGCCACAGGCCACAGGAGGAACTGATAACGATAGCGTAGTTCTTTCCTGTCTCCACGCCCCAAAGGGGAAGCACCTGCGGATGCTCCTTGCCGATTTCCTCCATCGGAATGAATTCGTAGAAAATATCATAGTCCACCATGAGCTGCAGGGACTTGTCTGTCGGATCGCTTTGTAGTCCGAAGAAGCCTTCGCTGGCGTTGTAGGTTTCCATGTAGTGCATGCCGGAAGAGGGTATGAGTTCGGCATAAGTATGGCGGTAGGGGGTGAAAGCCACTCCCCCGTGGAAGAAAACTTCCAGGTTGGGCCACACCTCGGAAACCGTTTGCTTCCCGGAAATGGAGAGCATGTGGGAAAGTACAGAAAGCATCCATGACGGCACGCCGCTAAGGTTGGTCACGTTGGCGTTCATGGCAATACGCGCAATCTGGTCACGCTTCGTTTCAAAGTCGGAAAGAAGGGCCACCTTCTTTGGCGGTATACGCACCAGGTTGGCCAAAGGATAGATGTTTTCTATAAGGATGGCGCTGAGGTCGCCTACAAGGCTCTCGGGAACGTTATAGTTCGGCTCGTGGCTGCCTCCGAGAATCAGGGCGCGTCCGTCGAACAGCCTGCTCTTGGGGTGTTGGTGGAGGTAATATGCCACGACATCGCGTCCGCCGGCATAATGGATGGCTGACAGTCCACGTTTGCTAACGGGAATGAATTTGCTTTTGTCGTTGGTTGTTCCCGATGACTTGGCATACCACTTGACGCGTCCGGGCCACAGTACGTCGCGTTCGCCGTGGCGCATGCGGTCGATGAATCCTTTGAGGTCTTCGTATGTGGTGATAGGAACGTTCTTGGAAAAATCATCGTAGTTCTTGATGGCATCGTAGTGATGTCGGGTGCCCCATTCGGTATTCTGAGCCTGCGAGACAAGCAACTGGAGAATCTGGCGTTGGGTATCGTCGGGATGCTTCTCCACCTGCTCCAATTGCCTGTAACGGTGCTCGAAATAGGGGCGAACCAGGGAAGTAATGCTCATTTTCAAACGATGTGTCATTAAACTTGCGACAAAATTAGCAGAAAGTTTTGAGAGGGCCAAATAAACGGTGCAGAGTTTACCCACGCGAGGGGCATCAGCTCCAGCGAAATAGGGAAATCTCGCACGCTTATGGTATTTTTCGGGAGATTTATGCCTTTTGCTGGGCAGGAGAGGGCGGTGGTTCAGTTTTTTAGCAGTATATTTGCATATCGTTATCAATGCCACGCTCTGATGAATACTGAAAAATCCATCCCTTTCTCACATGGGTTGCTGGCCCTGAGTCCACTATTGGTTATGGCAGCCTTGTTTGTGATTTTTGCCCACCTGATGGGTGGATTTCACAAGGTGCCCTTGCTCGTTGTGTTTCTTGTGACGGGAGCTTATTCGTTGCTGACGCTTCGCGGTCTGCCTTTTGAGCAGCGCTTGCAGGAATTTTCGAGAGGTGCAGGACAGCACAACTTGTTGCTGATGGTTTGGATTTTCATCCTGGCCGGTGCCTTTGCTTCTTCTGCAAAGGAAATGGGGGCAGTAGATGCCACGGTAAACTTTACGATGAGCTTCATGCCGCCTGGCATGTTGCTGGCAGGGGTGTTCGTCGCGGCCTGTTTCATTTCGCTGTCAGTGGGAACATCAGTGGGTACCGTAGTGGCACTTGTACCCATAGCCGCCGGTCTGTCGGAACGTACTGGCCTTGCGCTTTCCCTGATTGTAGCGGCAGTGGTGGGTGGAGCTTTCTTTGGCGATAATCTCTCCTTCATATCCGACACCACGGTGGTGGCCACGCGTACGCAGGGCTGCAAGATGAGCGACAAGTTTCGGACGAATATACTGATCGCCCTTCCGGCGGCAGTGATATCGTTTGTGATTTATTTGATATTGGGCTCTCACTTTACCGTGGAGGTTCCCGTTGAGAGTTACAACGTCTGGAAGGTGGTGCCTTATCTGTTGGTATTGGTGCTGGCCATCGCTGGGGTCAACGTGTTGGTAGTATTGGCTGTAGGTACCTTGGCCACGGGGCTTATTGGGATGGTGATGAAAGTCTACAGCTTTGAGGGCTATATTTCTTCGATCTGTCAAGGCATTGAGGGCATGAGCGAGCTCATACTGATTTCCATGATTGCCGGAGGCTTGCTGGCTGTGATAGAGCGTGGCGGTGGCATAGCCTGGCTCATCAGCAGACTGACGCGTGGGGTGAAAACGGCTCGCGAAGCCGAACTGAGCATAGCCCTGCTGGTGAGTTTGACCAATCTCTGTACGGCTAACAATACGGTTGCCATTCTTTCGGTTGGAGGTTTGTCAAGGGGCATTTCGGAACGTTTTGGCGTAGATCCGCGTAAGGCGGCCAGCGTGCTTGACACGTTTTCCTGCTGCATTCAGGGCTTGATTCCCTATGGGGCGCAATTGCTCATGGCTGGTGGGCTGGCTTCCCTGAATCCTACGGCCATCATTCCATATTTATATTATCCCGTTTTATTGGGCCTTTGCGCTTTCCTTGCTATTCTTTTCAGGTTTCCGCGATTGAAGCGTCCTTCCTGAATCGGACAATCGCCCTTACAGCGATTTGGCATCCAAGTCGGCAATGATAGGATGATGGTCGGAAAGGAAATATCCGTCACCCAGACTGCTGTCGTAGATGGTCGCCTTTTTCACTTTGATGGATGGGGAGAGGAAGATGAAGTCAATGATGTCGCCTTCCTTTTCTGGAATCTTGCCCCAGTTGTGAAAACTTGCTTTAAGCCCTTCGCGTTTCTGGGCCGCCTTGTAGGCATCGGCAAGGGGAAAAAAGCGTGTAAGCATGGTGGTGTAGGCTTCCGACTGATCGGTGACGTTAAAATCGCCTGTAATCATCATGGGAATGTTGCCGGCAATGCGGCTTAGACGCTCCTTGATGAGCATGGCTCCTCGAGTGCGCGCTTCTTTGCCCTTATGGTCTAAGTGAGTGTCGGCAAACACGAAACTATTGCCCGTCTTGAGGTCTTGCAGTACGACCCACGAACACGTTCTTCTGCACACTGCGTCCCAGCCGAAGGAAACTTCGTCAGGCGTTTCGCTCAACCAGAACACGCCGCTTTTGACGAGACGATACTTGGTCTTGTCGAAGAATACAGGGCTATATTCTCCCTTTTGCTTACCATCGTCGCGGCCCAAGCCTACAAATCCGTAGTCGGTAAGCTGGCGGCTGATGTCGTCCATCTGAATTTGCGTGGCTTCTTGAAGGCCAAACACGTCGGGGGCTTGTTTCTGGATGAATTTACATACTTCGTTGCTGCGGTTGTACCAAATATTCTTACCGTCATCGGGGGTGACAAGGCGGATGTTGAAACTCATGATGCGAAAATTTTTGCTGTCTGCCGTAATGGCTATAAAGCATAGCGAGAGCAAGATTGCCCCAAAGGGGTTATGGTGAAAAAGTTTCATAATAGGTATAAGTTTTTAGAGGTTATTTTGCATGAGTTGTATGGCGCGCTTTAGCTGCTCGTCGTTGCCAGAGAGCATCTGTGCAGGTGTGTTGAATACTTCAATGTCGGGATTCAACTGCTGGTTTTCAAGCGGTTTTCCGTTCATGTCCAAGCAGTAGACTTCGGGCAGACCAAGGGTCAGCGTGCCGCCAGCCATGCGTTCCCACCACACGGCGGTCATCGTGCCAGCCATTGGGCTACCTACAAGTTTTCCTATGCCCAAGTCCTTATACATGGATGGGAAACCGTGGGCGTTGGAGTAGCAGTCCTCGCATACCAGCACGCATGACGGACGGTTCCAGCGGCTGTAGGGGTCAGTGCCCAAAAGTTGTCCGCGTGAGGAATAGGTCTGGAACTGTTTCCCACTGAGCAGTATGCCTAAATCGCCGTGCAGCCAGCCTCCGCCATTGTGGCGCTCGTCTACAATCACGGCTTTGCAGTTGCGGAATTTTCCCAACAGTTCGGAGTATACTTCTCTAAAACTGGGGCTGTTCATGGCCTGAACATGAACGTAGCCTATCTGACCACCAGTCTGTTCTTCGGTGAATTTTTGGTTTCTTTTCACCCACCGCTTATATAATAAAGAGGTGGTTTGGGCCTGAGCAATGGGTTTTACGTGAATTTCGAATGTCTTTTTCCCGTCACTGATGGTCAGCAATATCCATTTTCCTGCTTTTCCTGCCAAAAGTGGGAAGTAATCTTCTTCCTTCAGTATCTTTTGATGATCAATTTGGGTAATGATGTTTCCTGCTTTGATTTTTCCATCAGTTACGTCTAAGGGACCACCTTCTACGATCTCCTCTATCCGTAGTCCGTCGCCTTGATAGTCGGGCGAGAAGAATGCTGCCAGTTCGGCCGTGGCCGGACAGGTTTTTACGGGCCTGTACTTCAGTCCGGTGTGCGAGCAGTTCAGTTCGCCCAGCAGTTCGCTAACCATCTCGCTGAGGTCGCGATGGTTGCCTATCGACGGCAAGAACTCCCTATAGTGAGCGGCCAGCGACTTGAAGTCCACTCCGTGGTAGTTTACGTCGCAGAAACGGGCAAGAATCTGGTTCACGCTGTGGTCGTAGATATAGGCTCTTTGGGCTGGCGATTGTGCTTCTTGTTCTGCACGGAAGGGCAAATCTTTAATTTTGCCATCGGCCAGCGTAATCTTGCGGAATGTGCCGTTACACATGTATAGGCTTTCCCCTTTCTTGTCGGGAATCATCTGCCCACTCCCTAATCCCTTGCAGAGTATCTTGGTGGAATTTTCTTCCAGATTGTGAACCCACAGATCCTGTCCTCCTTCAAAGCGTGCTGTATAATAAAACTTCTTGCCATCGGGCGAAAGAAACATCAGTCCCAAATGGGAGGAGTGGATGGTCAGGCGCATTATGCGGTCTTCTCTTCCTTCGAAGTCCAACTTGAGGGGCTTCACCGTGCTGTCTGCCTTTGCTTTTGTGGTGTCGGCCGAGGCTTTTCCTTTTTTCTGTTCTTTCTTTGGCTTTGGTGCCGTGGAGTCAGCCTGGAGTTTTTCTCTCTCTTCGTAGAGGGCGCGGTCTTCTTTGTTCAGCTGTGCCAACTCGTAAGCTTTGCGATCCAGAAACATCAGGTATGCATCGTGTTCTGCTCCCCAGCTGCCGTGGCTGCGATAGCCGGCTCTGTCGCTGGACCACACGATGGCTTTACCGCCGAGTGCCCATTGTGGGGCTCCGTCGCTATAGCCGCTGTTGGTGAGGTCTATCACCTGTTTGCCGTCGGCACTGACAATGGCTACGTCCATGTTGTTCCATCCGTTAATGCCCATGTAGGAGGTGAGCAGCCATCGGCTGTCAGGCGACCATTGAAAGTTCATGTCACCGTCGCTGTAGGAGAAGTTGAACTGCGCTGGTAGGGCTACGTTGATGTTTTTGGTCTTTACGTCGTATACTCTGAGTTCCGTGCGGTTGGCCAAGAAGGCAATCTTTTTACCGTCGGGTGAGAATTTCGGTAAGAAGTAGGGCTCCTTTCCTGTGATGAGGGCTTCCTCTTTTACGTCAGTGGCGTAGGTGAAATTCTTATCTTCTTTATTCTGAATCCGTATGGCGTAAATGTTCCAGTTGTTTCCGCGTTCCGAAGCATAAACTATGGTGCGTCCGTCGGGGCTGATGCTGGGATGGCGTTCTTCTTCCGGTGTGAAGGTAAGTCGTTTTGAGGTTGCGTAGTCGGTTACGGTGGTGTAGAGGTCGCCATTGAGCGTGAAGGCTATTTCCTTTTCGTCTTTCGAGATGTCGAACGAGGTGGCTCCTGAACTCACCACTTGTGGCTGGCGATAGGCTTCATTGTCATCAATGGTAATCTCTATCTCTACCTTCTTGGGGTTCCCTTCGTTCGCAAGGGTGTAGAGTGTTCCGTCGTGGCTGAAGCAGAGTGTACCACCTCTGCTGATGCTAAGGTATCTTACGGGATGTTCCTTGAAATGCGTGATCTGCTTTACGTTCTGACTATTTACATCGCCTTTGAACACGTTCATCGAACCGTTCCGCTCGCTCAGGAAGTAGTAGTGTTGGTTGTCATTGGCCCATACGGGATTTCTGTTTTCAGCATTGTCGGTGCTGAGTTGCTGGTAAGTGCGTTGTTTGGCATCTGCTTGCGTTAGGTAGATGTCGCGAGTAATGGGGGAGTGGTGACGCTTGCGCCATGGGTCTTCATAGCCTTTGTAGTTGTGGTAGAGCAAGGAGCCGTTAGCGTTAATGGAAATGTTTTCCATGGTGATAGCCGAAAACAGTTCCGGACGGTGTCCTTTAACGTCTACGGAGTAAACCTGACTAAAGGAACCTGGAAAGAAAATGTCCTGTGCTGTGGGCATGTAGTAGGCGGTGAAGAGTATGTGCTCATTGTCAATGAAGGTCTGCGGATATTCGTGGGCAGAGTTTGTGGTCAGTCGTTGCGGAGTTCCACCGTTCCGACTAATGAGGTATACGTCCATGCTTCCCATTCTGTCGGAGGCGAAGGCTATCTGTTCTCCGTTAGGCGACCAGCAGGGCCATCCGTCATAGGCGGCGTTCGAGGTCAGACGGCTGGCAGGGCCTCCTTCCGCAGGTACGGTAAAGAGGTCGCCTTTATAGGTAAATGCAATTGTTTTCCCATCGGGGCTGATGGCGTTGGCCCGAATCCATTTGACGGGCTCAGTGGCCCATGCTCCAGTGACCATGAAGGTAAGAATCAGTAAGAAGAATTTATTCATACGTGTGTCTTGATGTTTTAGAAGTTGATGTTATATGGTAGGTCCAGGCGCTTAGCCCTGGGCTTCCAGAAGCGGTTGCGTGCCTTCATTACCCAGCGTGTGCAGTCTTTTTCGTTGGCGTGGCGTGCGTGGGCATATTCCGTGGCGATGAATCGGAACATTTCGGGTTGTCCCCACAGACGGGCAAAGTTCAGGCAACCTTTCTTGATGCTCACGGGGCCAAAAACCATGCGGTTGATGTCTACAATGGAAAAATGCCACTCTCCGTCTTTTTGGTCAAAGAGGATGTTCCCGGGGGAATAGTCTCTGTGGTATATTCCGGCTTCGTGCAGGCCTGCGGTGAAGCGTACAAATTCTGTCAGGATGTCGGCCACGTCGGCCACCTTGGCGTCTCCAAATTCGTAGAACCTTCGCTTGTAGGGGCAGTGTTCACTGATGAAAAATGAACTACTGATAAGCCCCCATTGGCGTTGCTCTACGTAAGCAATGGGGTAGGGCGTTTCAAATCCTGCTGGAATAATGCGGTTGGGATATTCAAAGGCTCTGAGTCCTTTTGGCTTTCTGAGAAAAGTGTATACTATTCGGTTGAAGAGGGATGGGCAGTGATAGCGCTTTACGTTCCAAGTGCCATTGGCCGTTTGGAATGTCTTGATCATGTTTCGGCCATGATAGATCATTCCCCCCTGCCGTTCAAAGTGGGCTACGATTTGTTCCACTTCGTTGCGGCAGTTCATATAGGAGGGAGAGAGCCGTATCTTCATCATGATGCAATTCGAGTCTGTACCTTTAGTTTTGTTCCCGTTGTCTTTTCCATCGGTTGTGGGTCCATAGCCACAGTCGTGGGTCCTTGTTGATGTTCTGTTCCAGCATACCCATGTAGTCGACTGTGAGTTGTCCGTCGGGCAATGCGTTAACGTCGTTGCTCATCAGGCGGAATCTGCACCTGTAGTATCCGCGTCGGGGTTGTGTCATTTCGCCGTAGTATACGGCTGCATTTACTTTCTTGGCGATGCGTTCTGTGCCGTTGAATACGGGAGTGTCCTGATGTAGAAAGTCGAGCCACATGTGGATGTTTCCCCAGCGTGGTGTTTGGTCGGAGATGAATCCTATAATGGCCTTTTCGCCATTTCTGCGGTAGTTGATGATGTGGCGCAGCGATTCATTCTTCTTGATGCTTTCGCCTCCGTATCGGCTTCTGATTTTCAGAAACAGGCGGTCAAAAGCCGGATTGTGGAGCACGCTGTAGAGCTGGGCACAACGGATGCCGTCTGTCACCCACCATTGCAGAGATGCAATGTATTCCCAGTTGCCATAGTGGCCTAAGTAGATAAACACAAAGTCGTGATCTTCAAAAGACTTGTTGATTTCGTCCATTCCCTCAAACACCATGCGTTTCATCAGGTTCTTCTTGCGCATGGTGAGCAGTTTGATGTTCTCCACGATGTAGTCGCAAAAGAAGACGTAGAACTGGTGCTCCAACCTTCTGAGCTCGGCTTTCGTCTTGTCAGGAAAGGAAAGGCTCATGTTCTTTCTCACCACTTTGCGCCTGTAGCGTGCCACGTGGTAGATGATAACATAGAGCAGGTCCGATAGTCTGTAGTGCAGCCACATGGGCAGCAGCGACAGCAGATAAACCGTTCCGTAGAGTATGTAATACGTGAGTTGCTTCATTCTTCTTTATGTTGTTTCAGTGTATTCAGCCTTGCTGCTGATCACTGCGTTAATGGTTTCTACTATGTTTTCTGGCTTGATGCTCCACAGGCAGGCGTAGTCCTTTCGGTAGCAGTTCTTGTTGCCAAAGATGGAGCATGGGCGGCAGTCCATGTCGCTCCCCATCTGTTGGCTGCCCTCGGCTGGCATTCCCGAAAAGCCGGCATAAGGGTGTGTTGCGCCCCAGATGGAAACGGTGGGGGTTTTTACCAGTCCTGCCAAGTGCATGTTGGCAGAATCCATCGTGAGCATCACGTCCATCTGACTCATGAGGGCCAGCTCGTTGCTCATCTTGAATTTTCCAACCAGCGATTCCGTATGCTCATAGGCTGACTGCCATTTCTCACACCAGGTCTTTTCGTATGCTCCGGCTCCGAAGAGAAATATTCTGTTTTTCTCCTGCTTGCTGAGCATGGCAATCACTTTTTCCATTTGGGTCAAGGGGTAGATCTTTCCCTTATGGGCTGCAAAAGGAGCTATCCCTATCCATTTTTCGCCTTCTTTGCGTGTGGGCATCTCCGTATTAGTGGCGGTGTCAGGCTTTCTCCCTCCGTAGATGGACGTGAAGTCTATGGTGAAGGGATAGCCCAGCGCCGTAAAGGTCTGCAGGTATCGCTCTGTGGACGGGGTGAGCTGTACTTTTTGTTTGTTCAGCCTGCGTGTCAGGGCACGTTTGGCGTTTCTCCCTTTATTGATGTGGGTTGTGGGCAGTCCGGCATGTCGGAATGCTGCGCGCAGCACCTTGCTGCGTATCACGTCGTGAAGGTCGGCCACGGCGTCAAACGACATCTTCTTCAGCTCCTCATACAGTCGCCAGAGACCCTTCAGGCCTGCGTATTGTTTCAGGTCCACCCCAATGAAGTGTACGTTCCTCGGAGCTTCGGCCAGCAGTGCACCGGCCACAGGGCGGCTCAGCAGCGTCACTTCGTGCTGCGGATAGTGCTTGGCAAAGGAATAGAGCACCGGTATCGCCATGGCGATGTCGCCTAATGCTGAAAATCTGATTGCCAAGATGTGAGCCATGTTGCCGGTTTGTGTTGGGATGAAGGTTAGAGCACTTCGCAATACCAGCGTGAGATGCGAATCATTACGCCCATGCTGAATACGGTTTTGATGAAAAAGTATTCGTCCTTGTATCGAGCCAGTTTTCCCGTGATGCCGGCAAATGGGCCTTTCACCACCTTCACCTGTTTTCCGATCTTGGCTTCGGCCTGTTCGCGTGATACAAATCGGGCCAGCTCATAGTCAGGATCGCAGAGCAGGCGTATTTCGGCCATCTCCTTCTCGGTAATGGGGGAGTATTCGTTAGACTCAGCCTTGGTGTAGACCGACATGGGCAACTGGCATTTGGCAATGATGCTGGCCAGTTGTTTTTGGTTTAGGGCGCTTTGGATGAATATCAGGTTGTGAATGGCCGGAACGAGGTGGCGGTTCACCTTTTCCTTCTTGTGGTCCACATTGCTGTAGACCATGGGAATGAAACTCTCAATGTTTCTGTCCGTAAAGAAGGTTTTTACGTCCAGTTCCTTGCAGTTGAAGGTCTTGATGGCATACCATGGAGCCGTGTTGGTCTGCTCTTTCGGTGCCTTATGGAGGGATGGGAGTTCTGTCATCATTCTGTTTGGGGTTATGCTTGGTGTACGGTAATTTGTGGGAACGGGAAACTGATGCCGGCTTCGTTAAAGCGTTCATAGGTGAGGCGTGTCAGGTCGTATTTCACGTCCCAATAATCGTCGTTCATTACCCATACTCTCATTGACAGGTTTACGCTGCTGTCGGCCAGTTCGTCAACAACGATGCTGGGAGCCGGTGTTTTCAGAATGCGGTTGTCCTCGTCAATCATGGTGCGCAGGGTCTGTTCCACCAGTTTCAGGTCTTGCCCGTATTCCACGCTCACCTTCAGGTCCAGGCGCAGGTGAGTTTCCTTGCTGTAGTTCTTGATCATGTTGGAGCTCATTTCGCCATTCGAGAAGTAGATGTTTACTCCGGCCGCCGTTCTGAGTATGGTGTGGAATATCTCGATGCTCTGCACCCTGCCCATGATTCCGTTCACCTCTATCAGGTCGCCTACGCGGTAAGGCTTGAACATCAGTATCAGCATGCCGCCCACTAGGTTAGAGAGGTTCCCACTCATGGCCATGCCTATGGCAACGCCAAACGAAGCCAGCAGGGCGGCAAACGAGGTGGTTTCAATGCCCAGCTTGTTGACCACGGCAATAAATAGCAGCATCATCAGCAGGGCGTTGATCAGACTTCTCAGGAAGGAAATCACTCCCGGGTCCACCTTCTTGTTGGTGAGCAGTCGCGAGAAAAGCTTGTTCACCATCTTAATGATGAATCGTCCGATGATAAATACGATGATAGCTGCCAGCACGCGTCCTCCCATCGTGATGGCCCACGAAAGAAGTTGTTTCAGCACGTCGCCCATACGCTCCAGACCTTGTCCGTTGGTCACGTCCGATATGATGGCTCTTGTAATGCTGTCGTTTCGTTGAATCAGGCTGTCGCCGCTTGCGAGCAGGGTGAATATAATGGTGTCGATAAAGTACATCTAAAATGTTTGCTCTCTTTTGGCTTACAAAGTTACGATTTAGTGAGAGAAGAACAAGATGGAAAGACAAAGTTTTTACACTCTTGTTTTTCCAAGCGTGAGTAATTTATGTAAAGTTACGATTAGATGCTTACAATGTTCCTATATCCCTGGTCCCTTCTTGATCCTGTTTGATTTAACAAACCTGTCATTTTGGCGCATCATTCGGCCATAATGGCGCATTTCTGGATGTTGTGAGGTCGTGTGGCATGTCGCTATGCGGTGCTGGCATGTAGCTTGCACTATAGTGGGCGAACGCAGTTCCACCGCAAATGGGATGAGGTTCAAAACAACATATTTAAAAACAACAAAACAAATAGGAGGATAAAAAGATGTTACCCGTAAGAAATGCTCAAAATTGGTTGCCGGATGTATTCAGCGATTTTTTCAATAACGATTGGATGATGCCCACAAAGGCTACGGCTCCAGCCATCAATGTGATGGAAAATGACCACGAATACAAAATTGAACTTGCTGCTCCCGGCATGACGAAGGAAGACTTCCACATTAGTGTGGACGAAGACAACAACCTTGTTATCAGCATGGAGAAGAAGCAAGAAACGAAGAACAACGACAAGGAACAGGCCAAGAACGTGCGCTATTGGCGTCATGAGTTCAGCTATTCCAAGTTCCAGCAGGCCATCAGCCTTCCCGACAATGTTCGTAAGGAAAACATCAAGGCGCGCATGGAGCACGGTGTGCTCACCGTTGACCTGCCCAAGATCACGGAAGAAGAAAAAGCTAAATTGTCGCATGTTATCAACATAGACTGATCCCTTTCCCTGTTTCAGTGGTATTCATCGGGGGGTGCAAACCAATGCGCTCCCCGATGGTGTTTTTATGGGGTATCAAGGAGTTAATGTAATGCACAATTAATAAAGCCGCGAAAGGTTGCAGAAGGGACGAACCTTAATTGTGCATTGAGCATTGTGAATGATGCATTAAACAATTCGCCTGCATGTTTAATACCCCTCGCCTCAAGGTGTCCATAGATAAGTGACAAATCGGGTGGGTCAGTACCACGAATCCCCCAGCGTTTCATAGTCTCGTAAGTGCCCGGGGAGTTCAACCGACTCAGCATTCCCCACACTCGGGGACGCCGGGGAGTTCAGCCGACTCAGCATTCCCCACACTCGGGGACGTTCGGGAGGTCAACCGACTCAGCATTCCCTACACTTGATGGATTTACTTTGGTTCCTTGCATCCCCCCCCCCTCCCCTTGTCGTTCTTTTATTCCTTTTTTTGAT
>JAFUHF010000055.1 GCA_017468985.1 Bacteroidaceae bacterium | reverse complement strand
TGGAGGACTTCTGTGGTCCCCATGTCAATGGAGTAACATACAATGTTGAAGTTCTTGTTTGGTCGGATATAAACCTGCAAGGGTTGCTGCCCGTTGAGTTCTATGGCTATATTCACCACGTTTCCCCCGGCTATGAGCGAGTAGGGTGGGGTGTCGGTCCACCCTCCGGCAAGGTCTATTCTTACAGCACTACGAGTCCAAACAATCTGGTCGGGGTGAATGTTGAGTTGTGGATGCTGTTTTCTTTCTTTGGCGAGGGTAATCATTTCCTGTTGCATCAGCCTGAAGGCTTCGGCATGGAATGCAG
Organism: Bacteroidaceae bacterium; assembly: GCA_017468985.1. GTDB lineage: Bacteria > Bacteroidota > Bacteroidia > Bacteroidales > Bacteroidaceae > UBA6382. The sequence goes on along the minus strand of JAFUHF010000055.1, from coordinate 21,049 downwards.
AGGCTTTTTCCTCATGTAGGTAGGAGTAGTACTCTGACCTGAACATTGCATCCTGCGCTCGGGTGATGGAGGGTAGGTCTTCAGATCGTTCTTGGGGAAGAGGCAATCCTTTAGTGGAAAACAGGTGAGCCGTATGTGCCAAGTCTAATTGGTAGAATACGCTCTTGCTGAAGTTCTTTGCTACCTGAGAGAGGTTCTTCCTGCTCAGTTCATTGCGCTGTTGGTACAGGCGGAGCAGATTCGCCTCCTGTGTGATTTCGTCGGCTGAAAGGCGCTGACTTTCTTTCCAATGTTTGTACAGTTCTGCTTTCGGAGTAGGGCTGAAAAACCATTTGGCCAGTTGCTCCATTTCTTCCATGTCATGGCACAGGGGGAAGAGACGTGCGGCTTGCAGATCGTCGGTGTTTCCCAAATCTTCAGGCTGAACGCCGTGCTGTGCTGCCCAAGTGGGGAACGGTTGACCTATGAAAGAGGTGTTGGCTGCTGATGTGGCGCCTCTGAAAGCATCGTTTATGCCATACGGACGCAGGACATAGCATTCTTCGCCTATGGGAATGATGTCTATGCACTGGCCGTCTTCCAACTTGATGTTCCAATTGTTTTGCGGAATACCAGTAATAATGTGGTTAGCTGTCAACTTCCAGCTTTGGGGCACGTAGGCATTCTCTATCCAGATATTGGGCGAGTCCAAATCAAGGGCAGAGCGGACCATTGCATTTTGCGTAAAGATGGAAGGATGTTTCTTGATGTTCTGTTGAAGGATGAGCCTTTGGTCTTTCGCGAGGTTCATGATGTTGGTGGTGGACGAAATGAGCTCTCGGCTCGTGCCAAAGTGGTAGAACTTTCCTTCCGTAAGTGGAACGATGGCTACGGAGAGGTCTTTCAGTGCTTCGTCGTGGAGCGTTGGCGTGGTGCCCAATGCTCTGCCAAAGTCACTATAGAGATCGTAGTAGGCAATCTCTCCTTTCCTGTCTGTGGATCGTTTGGTTAGCAGGGTGATAGCCTTGTCACTGAGTAGCCATAGGCCTACGTCTATCAGATAATAGTGTGTGGCAGTGATTTGTGCCAGTTCTTCGTCAGTGGGCTTTTGCAGCATGAAGTCGAGATGGTCGGTATTTCGTTTGATGCAAAACACGCCGTGGTGCTGTGCTACGGATGGATTCTCCCACAATCCGAAGCATACTACATCGGCTTCAGGTATGGTCCCAAGTTTCGGTGTGTTCACCCATACGTCACCGCTGACAATCAGGGTGTGGAGCGACTGGGGGGTATTGCGAATGATTTCTGTGTAGAAGGGCAGTTGTAGATCTAAGAGCGTTTGGTCAAAATGCTGTCCGCGTTTCCATCTGAACACCGGTATAGGAATCAGTGCCTTCCCCATGGGTGCATAGGCCGGTAGGCGTCGCGACTGCCCACCGGCATGAATCAGGATCTTCTTTTCTTCAGCCAGCCATTCTTCATAGTTCTTCTGGGGCGCTTCCTGCCTGTGCAGGCTTTTGAGCAGCCATACGGAGCCTCCTCCTGAGCCTACATGGGCATCTGTTGGGTCAGAAGTGCAAAACCATTCTTCACGCGGCAGATGTGTAATGTCGTGGAAGTGATTCACTAAGTTTGCTGGCAGTGAAAGCAGCTTTCTGATATTTTGTTTCATGAGCGTAGGGGATGGTTCTCTTTATCTTTTCTGCAAACTTACGGTTTTTTATCCGTTTGTGCGTATGTATTTTGCTTTTTTTTGTTGGCTTGGTCATGGTTCTTTGCCATAAATATCAGCGCCGGCTGAAGTATTGTTTCAACCGGCGCTGATGTATTTTATAGGTGTCTGTTTACCACTGGTCTTCTCCTTCTGGGCTGGCGTACACATTCTTTGGACACCATTCCATGTAGTCTAAGAGGAAGCAGGCAAGTGGAATGTTCAGTACGGACTTTACGCGGATGTAGAGCACATCGCTGGGTTTCACGTTGCCGGTCCAGATAATCTTACGCAGACGAACATTATTAGGATAGGAAACGCTTGGGCTACGCATGCTCTCTGTTACTGGCTGTCCCTGACGGGAGATACCATCGTGTCTTGGCGGCTTCATGTAGCCCTTGTTTCTCATGTCTTTGTCGATCTGGCGGTTGTAGTCCTCGTCATCTCTGTCAAGGTCATAACCAATCACTGGTCCGTATGGGCTTACGCGAAGATCAACGGGCAGACCTACAGGCTGCAGGTTCTGTTTGTTGCTGCCAAAGTAGAACTGAGCCATACCGAAACCTTTGTTACAAGGTGCGCAGAAGCGAAGTTCATAAGTACCTTCGTTTGGTACGGGTGGCAGACGGAAAGTGAAGTCATACTGACCACGGATGTTGAACTCATCAGCCTGATAGTTGGTCTGGCTGTTACCCGTCTGATAGGGCAGATAGCAGTTCCAGCTTTCGTCAGTGAATTGCAGACGGTCAAAGTATTCCAATGGGAAGGGGTGAGTGCCTTGATCAAAGATGCCACGATAGCCATTGGTGATGAGTTCGGGCAGAAGTGAGGAGATGTCCCAACGCAGACGCTCGTTCAGCACCAATCCGGGTACGTCTTCATCATAGAGCAGAATGTGGTCAATGGGATAGTAGAAACCGTTGACTGCATTCGTCAGGTTCCTGCCGTTATCCATGCTGATCAAAAGACCTTCACGGTCACAACCTGACTCGTAGTAGGTGTTCAGATCATATGTGGCATGGCGGTTAATGCGCTTACCATTGGTGTCGCGACCTTCAGTAATCTTGAGAAGTTTGCGATTGTTGGCAAAAGTCTCATAGTATTCAAAGCAGTCGATGGTGAGCTGGTCGGGATTCAGGTAGGCATAGTACATCTCAATGTGATGGAACACCAGTCTGTCCCACGTAAGGCGTGCACCCAATAAGTGGTAAGCCATAAACTGGTTAACAGCATTCTGAGTGCTCTTTAGGTCTGGGTCTGTGTATTCCGGATAAGCTTCCTGACACTTTTCGCTGATGGCTCTCATGATTTCATCACCATTCTGCAGCTTATCGTTCTCCAAGATGGGTTCTGGTATGCCCCATTCTGAGCAGAACAGACTGTCAGTTTCTACGAAGGCAGTGTAACCATAATAGCGATGCTCCGGATTCCTCACGGTGAGGTTACCGCTCAGGTCTCTTCCATATATAGCATGGTTAACTTCATAGTCTTCGTCGCGAATTTGCGTCATGGCTTGATCCCATCCCGTACGTACCAGTATCTCGTTGAATATGCGCAGGTTGTCAGCTTCTTCAATCAGGGCAGGCAATGTGGCACGTGAAAGTTCCAACACGTGGTTCAAACCGTGAATGTAACCATTAGTTACCTCAATGTCCGGCTGAATAATTCTGGAACGGGTGTTGATGATGGTGGCTAGCTGACCGTTGTTGATGGTGTCAAACTGTACGGTGATGTAGCGGTCGTCCATGTTGGTCTTATCCAAGGAGCCTTCAATAAAGTCGGCTGCCTGATAGGCTTCTTCGTCCTTGTTGTCGATGATGGCATTACGCGCAATGAACTCAGCAATGGAGTCCGTTACCTGCGTGATGTTAAAATTCGGCGTGACGTAGATGGAATCCAAATAGCTCTGAAGGGCTTCATTGGTAGGTGCAAAGATGGTGTAGTTACCTCTTGCGGATAGCAACTGTGCCAATTCAGAATCAGACTTTTTGCTTAGCTTAACTCGTGTAAGCAGGTAGGCAAACATGTTGTAGTCCTCACTCTTTTCCAAATAAGAGTAAGCAGTTTCACCGGTAAAGGTGTACATGTCAGATTCGTCAATGCTGTCCTTACATGACGAAACGGCAAATACTGCAAACAGAAGGGTCCATAAACTCAGACCTCTTGTGATGTGTTTCAGCTGTCTTTTCATATATGTGTATTTATTTTCTAATGTATTATGTATATCCTGCTACGCAGGGTAATGGGCATATGATGCTCCAGATTTGCCGCAAAGTTAAATAATTTATTTGGATAGGAAAATATTCGCTGTTAATTTTTTTGAGATATTTTGTGTCTTTTGAATGGTTTTATTGCAAAAAGAGGGCGTATGCCCTGATATTGATATAAAAACATGCTGTCGGCCATTGTGCCGACAGCATGTTGAACAGTCGCAGGTTTTGGGTTTTTCAGGCTTTGGAAACGATGTTCATGGTGTCAGTGGCTACCATCAGTTCCTCGTCTGTGGGAATAAGACATACGGTCACCTTGGAGTCGGTGGTGGAAATGATGGCTTCCTCGCTCCTTACGGCATCGTTCTTCTCGTCATCGAATTTGATGCCGAGCCATTCCATGTCGTGGCACACGCCGGAGCGCACTCCAAACTGATTTTCACCTACTCCGGCGGTGAATACGATGATGTCCACACCGTTCATGGCAGCAGCATAGGCTCCGATGTATTTCTTGATTCTGTAGTTATACATTTTCAGGGTCAGGATGGCACGTTCGTCGCCGGCCTTTTCGGCTGCTTCCAGTTCGCGCATGTCTGACGACAGTTCAGAAAAGCCTGCTACGCCGCTCTTCTTGTTGAGCAGGTCTGAGATGCCGTCGACGTCTAGACCGAGTTTCTTTTGCAGGTAGGTAACGGCACCGGCATCAATGTCGCCGCACCGTGTGCCCATCATGAGTCCTTCGAGTGGGGTGAGGCCCATGGAGGTGTCTACACACTGGCCATACTTCACTGCTGCTATGCTCGCACCGTTTCCGATGTGGCAAGTAATGATTTTCTTGTCCTTGATGTTGCATCCCAGGAAGTCGCACACCCTTTGCGACACGAAGCGATGGCTTGTGCCATGGAATCCGTAGCGGCGGATGTGGTATTTGGAGTAAAGTTCATAGGGCAGGGCGTACATGTAGGCATAGTCTGGCATGGCTTGATGGAATGCGGTGTCGAATACGCCCACCTGAGGAAGTTCTGGCAACAGGGCCGAAACGGCTTTCACCCCTTTCAGGTTGGCAGGGTTGTGGAGGGGAGCCAGTTCGCTGCATTCTACGAATACTTTGAGCACTTCGTCGGTGAGCATCACGCTCTGGTTAAACCTTTCTCCACCATGAACCATTCTGTGGCCTACGGCGTCAATTTCGTCGAGTGATGCCAATACGCCGTTTTTGGGAGCTACGAGGTTCTTAAAGATAAGGTCCAGTCCTTTGTCGTGGTCAGGAATGTCATCGTTGATCACTTTGGCTACGGGAGTCTTGATCTTCAGAAAGGCTCCCTCAAGGCCTATTTTCTCAATGCCGCCAGCGGCCATTACGGATGCCTGGCTCATGTCGTAGAGTTTATACTTGATGGACGAGCTTCCACAGTTCAATACTAATATCTTCATAGGTGTTGTTGTGTCGGGTTATGATTATTGCTTTGCGGCGATGGCCTGATTGGCCGTGATAGCGATCATCTTGTACACGTCGTCTACCGAACATCCTCGGCTGAGGTCGTTCACGGGGCGTGCTATGCCTTGCAGAATGGGACCGATGGCTTGCGCATGGCCTAAGCGCTGCACCAACTTGTAGGCAATGTTGCCCACTTCGAGTGAGGGCACCACGAGTACGTTGGCCTGTCCTGCCACTGGAGAGCCCATGGCCTTGAGTTGGGCTACCGACGGTACGATGGCGGCATCGGATTGCAACTCGCCGTCAATAGGCAGGGTAGGGTCTAAGGTTTTGGCTATGGCCGTGGCTTCCACCACTTTGTCTACCACTTCGTGTTTGGCTGAACCTTTCGTGGAGAAGCTGAGCATGGCCACCCTCGGGTTTTCAATGTGGGCCACAGCCCGTGCCGTTCCGGCAGTACATATGGCAATTTGTGCCAATTGCGCGGCATCCGGCATGGGGGTAACGGCCACGTCGCCTATTACCAGCATTCCTTTCTCGCCATATTCAGGGGCTTTCGTGATAAGTATCATGGCCCCCGATACACAACTTACGCCTGGAGCCGTTTTGATGATCTGCAAGGCTGGGCGCAATACGTTGGCCGTAGAGTTACGGGCTCCGGCCAGCTGTCCGTCGGCCAAGTCTTCCTTTATCATCATGCAACCGAAGTAGAGTGGGTCGCTGATGAGCTTTCTGGCCTCTTCAATGGTTAAGCCTTTTTTCTTGCGCAGTTCAACCAGCTTTTGTGAAAAGCCCTCATGAAGCATTGAGTTTTGTGGGTCAATTATTTGTGCTTCGCTGATATGCTTCAGATCCAGACTTTTGGCTAATGCCATGATCTCGTCAACATTGCCGAGCAGAATGATGTGAGCTACGCCGTCGGCCAATGCTCTGTCAGCAGCTTGAATGGTGCGTGGCTCAGTGCCTTCGGGCAACACGATTCTCTGTTTGTTTGCTTTGGCCTGTTCCACTATCTTATTGATAACCTCCATGAAAGTAGTGTGTGTTTGTGATGAATAATTGTTTTGGTGTTGCAAAATTACATCTTTTTTGCTAATACGAACTATTTCTACTTCTATTTTTGGCTGTGTTTTCAGCGTGTTAGCGTGTGGGTTAGGAGTGGAGCAACAGCAAAAGGAGTCGAAAAAGAAGTTCTCCCTTAATCTGGCAAATCTTTTCAAAAATCAACCCCTGAATCGCGTTTTTCCCAATGGGGATTTGATAATACGACTTTCGCAAATTTTCCATCTCCCTCATCGCTCGTTTTAGTTGAAACTTTGAATAAGTTACTGCGCTCCTTCGGTGCTCGTTTCTTCGATCTCCGTTCACTCGAATGAGTGAATCTGGAAAAACTTCGCTTTTCCATCTCCCTCATCGCTCGTTTAATTGTAACTTTGCACAGAAATAAGACGAAAATAAATATGAGTAGAGTGCGAATAATGGTTGCAGCCCTTGTTGTATGGAGCGGACTGACATCGGCTCTGGCGGCCGATACTCTGACATTGGGCAATGTAAAGCAGGTGATGACCATTTCTGTAAGTGAACACAACCGTATAGAGTGTAGCCTGACTGCGCAGTGGCCAGTAGATGGCAGTGGGGCATTGCAGCAATCCCTTCAGTCGTGGGTCAACGGCCTGCAGCGCAAGTTGTGGAGCGAGGAAGATGGCGGAGGAGGCTTTTCGTGGCTCTCGCCCCTTGAAAGTCAGTATGCTGCCGTGGCATTGGGAGAGGCGCTTGCCGCAAAACAGCAGGATGCAGAGCGGAGGTTTAACCTGACGCTCGACTTCTCTTTGCAGCGTCTTTACGAAACGCGATCGGCCATCAGCTTCTATGTAAAGTCACCGCGCTACGGTGTGGAGGGCATCGCCGCTGATGTTAGGGCATACGTTACCTTTAACAAACAGGACGGTTCCATCCTGACTTGGGAAAAACTGATCCTGCCCAAGCAGCAAAAAAAGTTTACGATAGTTCTGGTGAGCAAACTCATGGGCTATTTCGGAACGTATCAGTTTAATAATATGATGGTCCTGACCACCGTGCCGCCTGAGGCTACGGAACAGACGTTCCCCTTGCCGCAGAATGGCCCCGTATTGACAGCAGAGGGCATCAGGGTGGACTACGAGCCCGGAGAGATAGCCGACGCACAGCTGGGACGTCCCTCATGTATCATTCCCTATTCATCTGTGAGAAGTTACCTGACGGCTGAGGGTAAGCGATGGTTGAAATAGTAATCCGAAACTTTCATGAAGCATATATTATTATAAGGTATGGAACAGACCACGCCCCATTGGGAGAAAAACATTCTGCTCATTGATGCCGACTATGCCGACCGCCTGGTTTTCGACATTTCGGTACAGTTGGAGCGCATGCTGGAACGCCGTATGCCCAAGGTAGATCTTACTCATTGGATTGACTATCTGGCTCTTGACGGAGGTTTGCGTCCAGGCAAGAATTCTACGCAGGTGCTCTTTATTTATGAAAAGCAGAAAGCTCTGCTTGATAACCTCCTTCCGGCCTCGCTTCCTGACGAGCTCAATGGCCGCTCCTTCAGCGACAATCTGGGGGAGTTTCTCTGTGCAGCCTCACCCGTGGAAGAAGAGGTGGTGAACAAGGGGGAACTCTATGCGCAAAACTTGGAAGTGCTGCTCAAGAGCAAAGACACGGAACGCATACTGCTGCTGCCCGATGTTGAGAGTTACGGCGGAGCCTTGAAAACCGTGCTTCAGCAGGCTGATAGGGAAAAAGACATACTGCTCTTTGCCTCTATGCCCTTGTCAGGCTTCATGTGTAGGCAAGAGATCGTAACTTATTCGTTGATGGCTGCCTTGGGCGTGAGCAGTGACGAACTGCCCTTGTCGTGAATGACCTTATGAAAGATCTACTCTTTTCGTCTATGCGTTTCTTTTTCGGGGTCCTGATGCTGTGGGTGACTGCGGTTTCTGTCAGTGCAGAGCGATGGGTGAGAATCAATCAGTTGGGCTACCTTCCGAGTGACCGTAAGGTAGCCGTACTGCTATGTGATGACGAGGTGCAGCCAGAGGCTTTTGAGGTGGTGGACGTTTTTACGCGACAAACCGTGTTGCGCTCTACGTGGCTCAGGCCTATGGGCCCGTTAGGACAGATGAAACAGACCTATCGTCTGGATTTCAGTTCACTGAGAAAGGATGGTACCTATGTGGTAAAGGTTGGTAATGCCCAGTCACCCCACTTTCCCATAGCCTGCAATGCCTATGACGGCACGGCCGACTTCCTGCTGAACTATATGCGGCAGCAACGCTGTGGCTACAATCCCTATCTGCGCGATTCATGCCATCAGCATGACGGCTACATAGTGGGTCACCCCATGAAGGAGGGGCAATATATTGATGTCAGAGGCGGATGGCACGACGCTACCGACCAGTTGCAGTATGTCAGTACGTCAGCCAACGCCGTGTATCAGATGATGTTGGCCTACGAACAGCATCCTGAGAGTTTTGGCGATGCCTATGGTCGTAACGGAATGCCAGGAGCCAATGGTGTGCCCGACGTGATAGACGAGATAGCATGGGGAATAGAGTGGCTCCTCAAGATGAACCCAGCACCGGGCGAACTTTACAATCAGGTGGCCGACGACCGAGACCATGTAGGTTTGCGATTCCCCAACAAGGATAAGGCCGACTATGGCTATGGCCCGGGCAAGGGAAGGGCTGTATGGTATTGTTCCGGCGCAACGCAGCAAAAGGGGAAGTTTAAGAACGCTACTACCGGTAAGGCCAGCACTGCCGGCAAATTTGCTTCGGCTTTTGCGCTGGGAAAACGGGTGCTTCAGCCCTTTTATCCAGATCTTGCACGGCAGTTAGAGCAAAAGGCCATGGAGGCCTATGCTACTGGTCAGGAGTTTCCCGGAAGGGTGCAGACTACCTCTGTAAGGTCGCCATACATTTATGAAGAATGGAACTGGACCGACGATATGGAGCTGGGGGCCGTGGAACTCTACCGTTTACGCCGCGACCCATCTTACTTGGAAGCAGCCCAGAACTATGGTCGCTTGGAGACATTTACGCCGTGGATGGGGACAGATACGGCGCGCCATTATCAGTGGTACCCCTTCATGAACGCAGCGCATTGGCGCATAGCCACAGAAACGCAGGGCAAGGAGAGAAAGGAATTCATCGCCTACCTGAAACAAGGCATTGCGCAAGTATGGGACAGGGCCCGAACGTCGCCTTTTCTCTATGGCATTCCACCTATCTGGTGCTCGAACAACCTGACTACGGCCATGCTCACGCAGTGCATCTTCTACCGCACCCTTACCGGCGACTGTCAATACGAAGAGCTGGAGGCGGCCTTGAGAGACTGGCTGTTCGGTTGCAATCCGTGGGGCACGAGCATGGTGGTGGAACTGCCCATAGGAGGAATCTACCCCATGCAGCCGCACAGCATCTGGAACCGTCTGATGAAGAAAGGGCATACCAAGGGAGGACTCGTTGACGGACCTGTATACAGCAGCATATTCGGTTCACTGATAGGGGTGAGCCTGGAAGGGGCCGAGGCCTACGAGCATTTTCAGCCCGGAACAATGGTCTATCATGATGGCTATCACGACTATTCTACCAACGAACCCACCATTGACGGAACGGCATGCCTGATCTATCCCTTGTCATATTACGCCTCCGAGGGACGCAAAGGTGCAAAACGGAAGGTGGCTGACCGCAATGTATATTACGCCGGAGGTATCGTGAGGGGTGACCCACAGCGCAAGCGCATTTGCTTGGTCTTCACCGCGGCCGACAAGGCCGACGGAGCCGACATCATCTTGCCTACGCTGAAAAAGCGAGGCATCAAGGGCGGCTTCTTCTTTACAGGAGAGTTTTATGAAAAGTTTCCGCACGTGATACGGCAATTGGTGAAGGACGGACACTATGTGGGAAGCCACAGCTATGGGCATTTGCTCTATTCTTCGTGGGAAGACCGCGACTCCATGCTCGTAAGTCATGAGGAGTTTTGTCAGGACATGGAGCATAGCTATGAGCTGATGGCGAAGTTTGGCATCAGGAAAGAAGATACGCGCTACTTCATTCCACCCTATGAGCATTATAATGAGCGTGTGTCCGGTTGGGCACGGCAAATGGGGCTGCACATCATGAACTACACGCAGGGTACAGGCACCAATGCCGACTACACCATACCCAGCATGAAGAGCTATCGCGACAGCGAGACGCTCTACCGTCGACTCATGGATTACGAACGGGAATACGGGCTGAACGGCCACTTCCTGATGGTACATTTCGGTACGCGTCAGGACCGTACAGATAAGTTCTATGCCCTGTTGCCCGAAATCATAGACGAGCTCAAGGGAAGGGGCTATAAATTCGTTGGGGTGAAGGAAATGATAGAGCATTGAGCACGAAGAAAAATGAGCTAAGATACCCCGTTAACGGATAACATTTTGTAAATTTGCACACATCATAATTAATTATAATAGGTAGAATAAAGATCTATGGGAAGAGTACTCATAATAGGTGCCGGTGGCGTGGCCACGGTAGCCGCAGTGAAAGTAGCGAAGAATAGTGACGTGTTTACGGACATCATGATTGCCAGTCGTACGAAGTCGAAGTGTGACGCCATTGTAAAGGCCATCGGCAATCCGGCCATCCGTACAGCGCAGGTGGATGCCGACAGCGTGGATCAGCTGGTGGCTCTCCTGGAAGATTTCAAGCCGGAGTTGGTAATGAACCTGGCGTTGCCCTACCAGGACCTGACCATTATGGAAGCGTGCCTGAAGTATGGCGTAAGTTATCTGGATACGGCAAACTATGAGCCGAAGGACGTGGCACATTTCGAGTACAGCTGGCAGTGGGCCTACAAGCAACGCTTTGAAGAAGCAGGTCTGACAGCCATTCTGGGTTGCGGATTCGACCCCGGAGTGACGAGCATATTCACGGCATATGCCGCAAAGCACCATTTCGACAAAATACAATATCTGGACATCGTAGACTGCAATGCAGGCAACCATCACAAAGCCTTTGCTACGAACTTCAATCCCGAAATCAACATACGCGAAATCACGCAGAAGGGACAGTATTGGGAAAATGGAGCGTGGAAAGAAACAGAACCGTTAGAGGTACATCAGCCGCTGACCTATCCGAATATCGGTCCGAAGGAGAGCTATCTGCTCCATCATGAGGAAATAGAAAGTTTGGTGAAGAACTATCCCACCATACGCAGAGCACGCTTCTGGATGACCTTCGGACAGGAGTATCTGACCCATCTGCGCGTGATTCAGAACATAGGGATGGCCAGTATTGAACCAATCAATTATGAAGGTCATCAAATTGTGCCACTGCAATTTCTGAAAGCCGTTCTGCCCAATCCGCAGGATTTGGGGTCGAACTACGACGGTGAGACCAGCATAGGCTGCCGCATTCGTGGAATCAAGGACGGAAAGGAACATACCTATTATATATATAACAATTGCAGTCATCAGGCCGCTTACGAAGAGACTGGCATGCAGGGAGTGAGCTACACCACGGGTGTGCCGGCCATGATAGGGGCGAGAATGTTCATGCTGGGGCTTTGGAAACGTCCGGGAGTGTGGAATGTGGAGGAGTTTGATCCCGATCCATTCATGGCAGAACTCAACAAGCAAGGATTGCCATGGCATGAGCAATTCGACATAGATTTGGAACTGTAAGAAAGAGCAGCACCGAACGAAAACAAAAGCATAACAGATTATCAAAATTAAAAGCACAATATGGCAAAGAAAGAAATAAAGATCGCACCCCTCGATGCGAATGAGAAACTGAAAGCCTTGCAAATGGCAATGGACAGCATTGAGAAAAACTTCGGCAAAGGATCCATTATGAAACTGGGTGGTGACAAGGTGGAACAGGTAGATGTCATTCCCACAGGAAGTATTGCACTGAATGCAGCACTGGGAGTGGGCGGTTATCCTCGCGGACGCATCATTGAAATATATGGTCCGGAAAGTTCAGGAAAGACAACATTGGCCATACATGCCATGGCCGAAGCACAGAAAAAGGGAGGTATCGCCGCGTTTATTGATGCAGAGCATGCATTCGACCCCTTCTATGCCGCGAAATTGGGCGTAAAGATCAACGATTTGATAGCTTCGCAGCCCGACAATGGCGAACAGGCCTTGGAAATAGCCGATCAGCTCATCCGCTCGTCGGCTGTAGACTTGGTAGTGATAGACTCCGTGGCTGCATTGACACCAAAGAAAGAGATAGAAGGCGATATGGGCGACAACATGGTAGGACTGCACGCACGACTGATGAGCCAAGCCCTCAGAAAGCTCACTTCCACCATCAGTAAAACCAATACCACGTGTATCTTTATCAATCAGCTCAGAGAAAAAATAGGAATGATCTTTGGTAACCCCGAAACCACCACGGGCGGAAATGCATTGAAGTTTTATTCCAGCGTGAGAATAGACATCAGAAAAGTTGGTACCATTAAGAATGGTGACAACGTGGTAGGCAGTAAAGCAAGGGTAAAGGTGGTGAAGAACAAAGTAGCTCCTCCCTTCCGCAGAGCTGAGTTTGAGATTACGTTTGGTGAAGGCATTTCTCGGGTAGGCGAGATCGTGGACATGGCTACGGATCTGAACATCATGAAGAAGAGTGGCTCGTGGTGGAGCTATGAGGGCAACAGAGTGGCCCAGGGACGCGACGCCGTGAAGGGAGTGCTAAAGGATAATCCCGAGCTGTGTGACGAACTGGAGCAAAAGATCTATGCGGCACTGAATGCCGGTGGTACACTGCCCATGAGTGCAGATACAGACGAAAACGAAGAGCCCGAATTGGAAGATTAATATAGGAATGAAAAAACATCTCATTGCAGGAATCGCCATTGCCCTGCTGTTGGGTTGCATGGAAGCATGCGACCGGAAGAAAGCAGACAGCATTTCCACTATTGAGGAGCATTTCAGAGCAATTCCCGACAGTCAGCCGCTTGCCGTATATTGGTATTGGATAGGTGGCAACATGTCGAAGGAAGGTGTCGTGAAGGATCTCCAAGCGATGAAGGAGGCCGGCATCAATCGAGTGCAGATAGGCATGATTGGTGCAGATCAGGGTGCTCCGCAAGGGCCGGTAAGATTGTTTACGGACGAATGGTGGAAAATCCTGCATCAGATGTTTATCACAGCCGGAGAACTCGATATAGAGGTAGGGCTGTTTAATTGTCCAGGGTGGAGCCAGTCAGGAGGACCCTGGGTGGCTCCGTCGCAGTCCATGCGCTATTTGGCTTATGTGAAGGATACTATTTCCGGTCCATGCCGCGCAGAAACAAAGTTATCCTCATTAGGAGAAGATGCGCAGGATGTAAAAGTACTGGCTTACCCCCTGATTAGACCAAATGTGGCCTTCCAGCAACAAGGAGAACTGGCTACGGATACGGTTTTTTACTTTGTATCTCCCACAACGGCAATAGTAAGGAGTATAGTGATTGACCCCATCGAGCAGTCCGTAAATACAGAAGCGGAACTTTCCGTGAAAGAAAACGGGACCTATCGGAACATAGCCAAGTTCCCCATAGACAGAAGCAATGTCAGTATTATTGTAGGATTTAAGCCCTTCTCACCCATCGCCGTAGCATTACCGGAAACGAAAGGAGACACCTTCCGATTGACAATGGCGCAGGCTGGAGTGATTAAAAAGATAACGCTGTCAGACCTGCCCGTAGTTCACCGCTACCCGGAGAAAACGCTTGCCAAGATGTGGCAAACGCCGCATCCCATGTGGGACGCATATATGTGGCCTGAGGCAATGAGCTATGAGGATGCTCCGATAATGAACCAAGACGAAGTCATCGACATTTCTGATCAAATACAGGCAGACGGAAGCTTGGCATGGGACGTGCCGGATGGTGAGTGGGTGATAATGCGGACGGCCATGCTTCCCACTGGAACTAAAGACGCACCGGCTCCGGAAGAAGGGCAGGGATTGGAGACGGACAAGATGAGCAAAAAGCATATTCGCGCCCATTTTGACCATTATATCGGACAGATTTTGGAAAGAATACCTGCTGAAGACCGTAAAACCTTTCGTGTAGTGGTGGAGGACAGCTACGAAACGGGTGGGCAGAACTGGACCGATGACATGATTGATGATTTCCACAAGAAATATGGCTATGATCCTGTGCCATTCCTTCCCGTTTTTAGCGGCGTTGTGGTGGGCAGTGCAGATATGTCAGACCATTTTCTTTGGGATGTCAGGCGGTTGATTGCTGACGAGATATCCTACAATTATGTAGGCGGACTGCGCGAGGTAAGTCATGAGCATGGACTGACTACATGGTTGGAGAATTACGGCCATTGGGGATTTCCGGGTGAGTTTCTGCAGTACGGAGCGCAATCAGATGAGATTGCTGGTGAATTCTGGAGCTTTGGAGACTTAGGTGACATAGAAAACCGTGTGGCATCATCGTGTGGACATATTTATGGTAAAGATAAAGTGTGGGCTGAGTCATTTACTTGCGGTGGTCCCGATTTTACCCAGTATCCTGGTCAGATGAAACAGCGAGGCGACCGCTTTTTTGCTGAAGGCATCAATGCGACGTTGCTTCACCTCTATATTCAGCAGCCCGACGACCGTGTGCCAGGAATAAATGCTTGGTTTGGCAATGAGTTTAACCGTAACAATACGTGGTTTTCGCAAATGGACGTATTTGCAGCTTATCTGAAACGCTGCAACTATATGTTGCAGCAGGGCAGATACGTAGCCGATGTGGCTTACTTTATTGGCGAAGACGTACCGAAGATGACGGGTATTTGCAATCCTGAACTTCCTCGCGGCTATAGCTTTGACTATGTAAATGCGGAAGTACTGGAGCAGGCTATGGTGCGTAGCGGAAAACTGGTACTGAAAAGCGGTATGGAGTACAGCGTATTAGTATTGCCTAAGATCAATACCATGCGTCCGGAATTACTGAAGAAGCTTCAGGCATTGGTACGCGCCGGTTTGGTAATGGTAGGGCCAGCTCCCGATCGTTCGCCCAGCTTGGAGCGTTACCCCATGGCAGATCAAGAAATCAAAACCATGGCCGTCGAGATGTGGCAACCTGAAAATGGTAAGAAATATGCTACTTATGGTAAGGGCAGAATATATCCAGACGCATCGTTGGAGGAAATATTCAGCGATTTGAGGATATTGCCCGATTTTTCTACGGAACAAGCACTGCCCTTGCTGTTTATTCATAAAGCACTGCCCGATGCTGACATCTATTTCGTTACAAATCAGGGTGACCAACCCATTGACTTCACCGCTTCGTTCAGAATCACGGGAAGTCCAGAGTTGTGGAATCCTTTGACAGAAGAAGTACGTTTGTTGCCAGAGTATAATCAGGCTCAAGACAGTGGCACAACGTTCGTACCCCTCTCTCTTCAACCTTTTGAGAACTCTTTTATCGTATATAGGAAAAACGGAAATGCCGAAAAGCCCGAAGGGAAGAATTATCCGGATCCCATATACGAACAAACGATTGATTCCCCATGGAAAGTCTACTTCCTGAATGAGCAATGTGGCGTGGAGAATCCTGTAATGTATTCCTCCCTTCAGGACTGGACTGAGAGCGAAGACAAGCATGTCCGTTATTATTCTGGAACGGCCAATTATCAAACTGCATTTAGCTTGGATGAACAGCCAAAGGGGCAAGTGTACTTAGATTTAGGCAAAGTAATGGTCATGGCAAAGGTCGTAGTTAATGGTCATTATGTGGGTGGGGTATGGACGCCTCCCTATCGTGTAAATGTTACTGAAGTACTGAAACAGGGTGATAATACGCTTGAGATTATGGTGGTCAACAACTGGCGAAACCGTTTAATTGGCGAAAAGAACCTTCCCGAAGAGGAACGTTTCACCTTTCAGACCGCAACTTATTTGAACAAGGATTCCGAACTACAATCTTCGGGTCTGCTTGGGCCTGTGCGCCTGTTAGGATACGATATAGAAACTAAAACGCCGAATCGCATATATCTCGATAGGTAAAATCACGATAGTCAAGATGAAAAATGGATAAGGAGGCATCCAACGAAATATTGTCATTGTATTTTGCAGACTTTGAATGTTATGGAGATAACGAACTCATTGTTTCGCAGAATCTTCGCTGTCAGAATATCCTAAACCAAAAAGGCGAACTCATCGAAGGACGTGGTGCCTTTTGTCTCTGTACGGGAGGTAATGCCACCTTTACAATGCTGGGAAAAGAGCTTCATGTGAAAAAAGATGATGTGCTGATAGCTTATCCCGGTTCCGTTATGTCACTGCTTGATGCATCAACTGATTTTGATCTTAAGTTGGTGGTCATTTCTCATGAGTTTATCAAGAATAGCGTGTTCAAAAAGGCCCTTTCTCTAAACGATATTTTTAGTTTCATCAGTGGGCAGCCTGTTCTCCATCTTCCTTTGTCCGAAGTGCCCTTTTTCCTGAAAAGTTGGGACCTGCTGAGGCATATCATCCTGTCTGTTCCGAACGAATTTACACTGAGTATTCTCTACAGCCAGATATCTACACTCATGATGTGGCTGAATGCCATGATCACGAATCACATGCAGACCGACCCTGTGGTATTGAGGCGTGGCGATGAACTCGTGGCGCAGTTTCTGCGATTGGTTTCGCAACATTTTAGAGAAGAACACCGGCTCAACTTCTATGCCGATAAGCTTTGCGTTTCCACAAAATACCTTTCTTCGGTGACGAGAAATGTAACACACAATTCGGCAGGGCGTTTCATTACTTATTTCATCATAACGGAGGCTAAAAAATTACTCATAGAATCGCAGTACAGCGTTTCGCAGATAGGTTACCGCTTAGGTTTCCCCACGCAGTCAGCCTTTGGCAAGTATTTCAAGAAAGAAATAGGGCTTTCTCCTTCTCAGTTTCGTGAATCAAGGTAGAGGGCCATTGCGATGCCTTTTTCGATCCAGTGAAACCTCCTGATATGTAGACTCAAGAATAAAAATAATAAGAAAACAAAGATATGAACATTGTAGAACGATTTTTAAACTATGTAGGATTCGATACTCAATCGAGTGAAGAATCTACCACCACTCCCAGCACGCCTAAGCAGATGGTCTTTGCTGAGTATTTGCGCAAAGAATTGGAGGACGTGGGGCTTGATGACGTGGAATTAGACGACAAGGGTTACCTTTATGCCACCCTTCCAGCCAATACAGACAAGAACATCCCCACTATCGGATTCATTTCTCACATGGATACCAGCCCCGATGCAAGTGGAGCCAATATCCGTCCACGAATTATTAAGGGCTACGATGGTACGGACATTGTCTTGAACGAAGAAGACGGTACTATTCTCTCTCCGAACAGATTTCCTGAACTGCTCGGGCATAAGGGAGAGGATCTCATCGTTACCGACGGGCGTACTCTTCTTGGTGCTGACGATAAGGCCGGTATTGCAGCCATCGTTCAGGCCATGGTTTACCTCAAGTCTCATCCCGAGATTGTTCACGGCGACATTCGTGTGGGCTTTAATCCAGATGAAGAAATAGGTCTTGGTGCTCATTTGTTTGACGTCAAGAAGTTTGGCTGCGAATGGGCCTACACCATCGATGGCGGCGATGTTGGAGAGTTGGAATTCGAATGTTTTAACGCTGCAGGAGCTAAGATTCGCATCAAAGGAGCCAGTGTTCACACTGGTTATGCCAAGGGCAAGATGATTAACGCTGCACGTATTGCTACCGAACTGCAGGGATTGATTCCTGCGAATGAACTTCCAGAAACCACTGAAGGTTATGAGGGATTCTATCATTTGTTGAGCCTTGAGGGAAGTTGTGAGAATGCCGTGATGAGTTATATCATCCGCGATCATGACCGTAAGAAGTTTGAAGAACGCAAATCTTTCATGAATAGTATCGTGCGCCATCTTAACGAAAAATATGGCGCTGGAGTAGTGAGTATAGAGATGCATGACCAGTATTATAATATGAGAGAAAAGGTGGAACCCGTGTTTCATGTCATTGATATTGCCATCAAGGCCATGGAGCGCTTAGGCATTTCGCCAAAGGTACAAGCCATTCGTGGCGGAACAGACGGCGCGCAGTTAAGTTTTCGCGGTTTGCCCTGTCCCAATATATTTGCAGGTGGCATCAACTTTCATGGCCCGTTCGAATTCCTTCCTATTCCTTCTATGGAGAAAGCCATGATGACGGTAGTCGAAATCTGTAAGATTACAGCGGAATACAACGACTGAATCCTCCCTTCAATGCTTCTTTTTCTTCTTCAGATAATCTGTTTCTGAGCAACTATGGGTGAACTTCCTTTTCTGATCAGTGATCTGGCGCTGATTTTGGTCATTGCCGGCGTAGTGACTATCCTTTTCAAGCGACTCAACCAGCCTTTGGTGCTGGGTTACATCGTAGCCGGTTTTATTTGTGGTCCTCACGTCAGCCTGCTTCCTTCCGTGGCCGATACGTCGAGTGTAGAGACCTGGTCAGAGATAGGCGTGATCTTTTTGATGTTTACTTTGGGCTTGGAGTTTAGTTTTAAGAAGATTCTGAAGATGGGAAGCACCCCATTCATTGCCGCTTGCACCATCATTTTCTGTATGATAGGCTTGGGCTCCATCGCAGGTCACGCTTTTGGCTGGTCTCGGATGAATAGTCTCTTCCTTGGAGGCATGCTGGCCATGTCTTCGACTACCATTATTTTCAAAGCTTTAGATGATCTTGGATTGCGTCAACAGCGGTTTGCTTCAAACGTGTTGAGTGTTTTAGTGGTAGAAGACATTCTGGGCATACTCCTGATGGTGGTCTTAGCCATGCTTGCAGAGAGCAGTCATCTTGAAGGCACGGCTTTAGCTGGCAGTATCTTCCGGTTGTTACTCGTTCTGGTGGTGTGGTTCTTGGTCGGTGTCTTCGTGGTGCCCACTTTTTTGCGTAAAAATCGCCGATGGATGTCCAAGGAGACGCTTCTCGTGGTTTCTTTGGGCTTGTGCTTCCTCATGGTAGTGCTTGCCGCCAAAATGAACTATAGCACGGCCTTCGGAGCGTTCATGATGGGCAGTATTCTTGCTGAAACCATCGAGGCGGAGCAGATTGAGGCCGTTGTTTCGCCTGTCAAGGATCTATTTGGGGCCATTTTCTTCGTATCGGTAGGTATGATGGTTGATCCTGCAGTGCTGATGCAGTATTGGGTGCCCATCGTTGTGTTGGTATTCACTATTCTTATCGGACAAGTGGTATTCGGTACGTTTGGATACCTACTTTCGGGTCAATCCCTGCGTGTGGCCATGCAGTGCGGCTTCAGTATGGCTCAAATCGGAGAATTTGCTTTTATCATAGCCTCTCTTGGCGAGAGTCTCAAGGTAACCGATGGGTTTCTTTATCCCGTAGTGGTGGCAGTGAGCGTCATTACTACCTTTTTGACGCCTTATATGATAAAACTGGCTGTTCCGGCTTATCAGAAGATAGAGCCCCGTCTTCCTGAACGCCTACGTCGTACGCTTGACGAGAGCACGGGTGGCGTTCCTTCCGTGAGCGATTCCAATGCGTGGAAAAAACTCTTTGGTTCCCTCCTCAAACAGGTTGTTTCTTATTCTTTTCTCAGTGCGGCCATCATTGCCATTATGCTTTCTTCCGTTTTGCCCGTTTTGCGCCACCTTATGGGTACCCAGTGGGGCAATTTGGCCTGCGGATTGCTCACTATCGGCCTGATCAGTCCGTTTCTTCGCGCCATTGTGATGCGTAAGAACCACTCTGAGGAGTTTAAATTCCTGTGGTACGACAATCATCTGAACAAGTTCCCCCTTATTTTCACCGTTTTGGTCCGTCTGGTGTTGGCCACGGGCTTTATTTTCTATGTTTTAAAGTTTCTGCTACCCTTCTCGGCCGTCATACTGTGGTTTTCGTCCTTCTTCCTCATGCTGGTGCTCATGGCTTCTCGTGTGGTGAAGTCCAGCAGTATCCGTTTGGAGCATCTTTTTCTTCGAAATCTCCGATCGCGCGACATGCAGGCCGAACGACAAGGCAAACAGAAGCCCCAATACGCCGAGACGTTGCTCAGTCGTGACGTTCACCTTTCCGTTCTGCCGTTACCTATGAATACGCGCTTAGCCGGTCATACGCTCCGCGAGTTGGATCTGGCGAAGAAGGAAGGCGTCATGGTGGCTGCCGTTTTGCGCGACGGACAGCGTATTAACATCCCCGGACCTGATGTGATGCTTTTCCCTGGTGACCGGTTGCAGGTCATAGGTGATGACGATAAGCTTTCAGCCTTTGCGGCGCGCTTACAGTCGGAGGTGAACCAGGATTATGCACTCTCTTCCGACGAACATGAAATCATTTTGCGCAGTATTACCATCAATAAGGCCTCTCCATTTCTTGGTAAGACTGTTCGAGACAGCGGTTTACGCGAAATATACCAGTGTATGCTCGTTGGCTTTGAGGATGGCGTTGACCACTTGGTGTTACCACAGGCTCAACGCGTTTTTGAGCAAGGCGATGTAGTTTGGATCGTAGGTGAACGCACATCGTTGCTGCGCCTTATTGGTCAACACCAAATTTAGGCGAAATAAGGCGCGGCAATGTGTGGTGAGGGCTGTTTATTTTAGATAATTGAGCTCAATCAAGTTAAAGAAGTTTTCTTTGTAGAGTTCCCCAATCGGGAGGTGAATGTTTTGCTCCAATTCTACGTGGTTTTTGTTTGAATCTATGCC
>JAFUHF010000054.1 GCA_017468985.1 Bacteroidaceae bacterium | reverse complement strand
TGAATAGTTTCTTCATCGGTTCTTTTCGGCTTAGATTTTATAGAATTCTTCCCATCCCTTGCGTGGCGGCATGCCGTAAAGCAGGGCGTTTGCAAACTGATTGTTGGTGAACTGCTTGGTTCTTGGGTCGAAGTAGAGCTGTGCATTCAGATGCTGTGCGATCACGCCCAGACAGAATACCTGACTCAGCACACCGTTCACCTCAAATGGTGAGCGCGTCTTTTCCGTACCCTGACAGGCACGCAGGAAGTTCACGTAGTGGTTCGATGGACTTTGGGGCACCACCGGCAACTTGTCTTTCATGGCTTCGGCTTTCTCTTTCGGAATGATGCTCAGCGTGCTGCCATGGCTGCCTCCCTTGAAGGTCAGGTTCTTGGAGTAGATGATCTTACCCGGACGCAGTCTTTTGTTCGATGTATTGCCCTGGTTCGTGGTGGGCACGTCGGCTGCGCTGCCGCTGGCTGAGTCGTAACCCTCCGGCAGTGGTGGAAGGTTGTCAAGACCGTCATACCACGTGATGTCTACCGGCGGCATGTGCTTGCGTGCTGCGAAGCGGAACAGTATGGTAGAGGAATAGGGGTAGAAGAAGTCGTTGTGGCCTTTGGCGTATTTCAGCGTTACCTCGTAGGGCAGACCCAGTTCAAGGAATTCATGGATCGTATCCAGTATGTGGGCTCCCCAGTCGCCCAGTGCTCCCATACCGAAGTCATACCAGCAACGCCAGTTGCCCTGGTGGAACTTCTCAGAATAGTCGTGATATTGGCAAGCACCGAGCCACGTGTTCCAGTCCATGTTTTTGGGCAGGGGATCAGCGTCTGGGAACTTGATCATGTTGGAGTTAAAGTTGTGCCACCGGCGTGAGTCGTTCATGTGGGCCGTCACGGCGGTTACGTCCTTGATGATGCCGGCATCTTTCCATGCCTTGAACTGGAAGTAGTTGGCATCGGAATGGCCCTGATTACCTACCTGTGTGGCTATCTTGGGATTCTTCTTTGCAGCTTCCATCAGCAGTTCGGCTTCGAGGAAGGTGCGCACCATGGGTTTCTCCAGATAGACGTGTTTGCCATACTTGAGGGCCATCATGGCAATGGGGAAATGAATATGGTCAGGCACTGCTGCGCATACGGCTTCAAACAGGTTGCTGTAGGTTTCAAACATTTCGCGGAAATCGCGGAAGCGTTTGGCATTGGGATATTTGGCCAATACCTTCTGACACTGCTTTCCGTCCAGATCCACGTCGCACAGAGCCACTACTTCCACCATTCCGGTTTTTTCAAACTCTTCAATGTCCTGTTCGCCGCGGTTACCGATGCCGATGTAGGCAATCTTCACTTTTTCGCTCTTGGCTGCGGCCCATTCCTTCGAGGTCATGGGGTTAGCGAAGAGGCGATTATTCTGAGCGAAGGCCAGACCTGCGGCCGCCATGCCCATTCCTTTCAAAAAATCTCTTCTGGATGACATATTTCTCTTTGATTTAGTTTTTATTCTTCTTGAAAATACGGCAAGTGCCGTAGGCGATGAGTCGGAGCAGTGTCCACAAAGCGTAGATCACCGCGGTGGTAATCACTACGAAACCTATGGAAGTAAAGATTTCCTTTGCCGGAGCGTGATAGCTTACTACGGCATAGACATTCAGCCCGAAGGCTATCACAAAGCTGACGAGCAGGCTGATGATTTCCTGCTTTTGTCTTTTCTTGGTAACGGTGAAGTCTTTCATTCTGCTATGGTTTGTGCTTGGGTGTGATATTCGGGATAGTCAATGTAGTATTCTTTCGGGAAGTCCATGATCTCGCCTCTTTCTATTGCCTCGTGTCCAAGCAGGCATAAGATGCTGGCGTAGTAGCCTTCTTCTGCGATTCTCCGAGGTTGGGTCTTCGTAATGACTGCTTCTACGAAGGCATCCAGATTGAGCGAGGTGCCATCAGTCTCGGGCGTATGGTCAAGCAGGTAGGTTCCAGGGTTATCTTTTGCTGTTTCGGGCGTCCAGCTGGTTCCTGCAAAGGCCATGTCACCAAAGATCTTCTGCTCCCAGTCGCGTACCATCTTCAGGAAGGCCGGCGACGGGTCAACATAATCCTCAAAATAGTATTTCCCCTTTTCGGGCTCCACGGTGCCCAGCTTGCCCAGTATCTGTTCTTCCAGTCCGTAGAACTTATTGGCAATGTCCGAGCCCCAGGTCATCATTTCGCCTTCGGGGAAGGTGTAGATGCAGTTGATGTTGTCATACACCTCGCGGCCGTCTTTCCAGTACGTGATGGACCCATGCCCCATCACCTTGTCGGGCAACTTGCCCAAGGCCCACGTGCCCACTTGCAGCTGGTGGCAGGCCAGTTCCGTCATCAAGCCTTTCGAACTTTCCTTGTACATACGCCAGTTGATGTGCTTTTCCAGTTCGGGCGAAGGCACTTCTCTGCGCCAGTCGTTGTTGCGGTTCCAAAAAGCGTGGACGCAAGTGATGGGGCCAAAGGTGCCGTGGTGAATCATGTCCATTGCCTTGATGTATCGGGGGTCGAACAGGCGTTGCTGTCCGGTGAAGAAGATGTTGCCCACCTCAAGGTGCTTGTTATACATCATGAAGCATTCGTCCATGGTGTAGCCTATGGTTTTTTCACAATATACGTGCTTTCCTGCGTCCATAGCGTCGAGCGTTATCTGGCAGTGGGTGTTCAGTGGTGTGGCCACCACCACGGCTTCCACCTCCTTGTCGGCCAGCAGCTGGCAGTAGTTGTTGTAGGTTCTGGCTGTGGGCACCATTTTCAGGGCTTCGTCGAGCGAGGGTTGATAGATGTCGGCAAAGGCCACTACTTCCACCTTTGGGTTTTGCAGGAGGAAACTCAGCAGAAAGCGTCCCCTTGAGCCCGGACCTATGAGGCCCACCTTGAGGCGCTCTCCTGCCGTTTCGTTCACGGCAGCGAAGGCGCTGAGCCATGGACTCGTGGCGGCCAGCACTCCGGCTCCGGCTATGCCCAGATTGCGCAGAAAGTCGCGACGGTTGATTACTTCGTTATGTTCCATTCGGTATTTCTTATTCTTAATAGTGATGTGCTCTTCTTTTCTTCGGTCAGGGCTTTCAGTCTGCTTCGTATTGCTGTTCCAGCTCTGCAATGGCTTTGCTGATCTGGTCAGGACAGCTGGTGGGCTTTTCCTTGCAGCGTATGCCACAGAGTTTTTCCTTTGCTTCGCTCAGGGGCATGCCTTTCACCAGGGAACAGATGCCTTTCAGGTTGCCGTCACAGCCGCCTATCACCTTAACGTCCTTGATGCGCTTCTTGTCATCGCTCCATAGCTCTATCCATTGCGAACAGGTGCCATTGGTTTTGTAGCAAATGTGTCTTGGGTTATCCATGTTGAGTGTTGTTTCTTGGGTTTACATGCCGCCCGTTTGGTCCGTAAGCTTTTTCAATCCTCCCGTTACGGGGTTGAAGGTAGCTTTCGTGGTGGGGCGCTTGTTGAGGAGCTCGCTGCTCAGCACTTCCGTTCGGCCAAACTGTCCCATGGGGGTGGTGATTTCGGCTAGTGTCTTGCTGCGCGTGTAGATTTTTACGTTCACCTGGCTGGGTACGGTGTATCTCACGGCTTCGGCGTCTGTCTTTTTGGCTTTTCCGTTGTCTTGCTCGGCCGGAATCGTTTTCTTATCGGTAATGTCAATCCAGATGGGCTCTCCTGCCAGATTGTTTTTGTCTACCAGGCCCAGTTCGTCGGAAAATCGGGCCAGTATTTCTTTCTGAGTCTCCTTTGTAGGGACGTAGATGATCTGTGCGGTGCGCGTTTCGTTTTCTGTCCATCCGCGAAACAGCTGCATCAGTGCTTCTTCCTGCTCGTTGAGTTGGTCAATCATCAGCTTCAATTGGGCTCCGTCCTTGGGCATGTTGTCAGCCTGACCCTTGGCCAAGGCACTGCGGCTCTCGCGTATGTCGTATATCTCGGCGGCCGAGAGTTCGGCCATCTTGCTCTGATTGCCGGCGTAGAGTATTTCCTCTGTCATGAAGTCGCGGCTGTTCTTTTTCGTAGTAGTTTTCTGCGGTGCAGGAAGTGCTTCGGGCATGGGCGCTGCTTCTCCTTCGGTATTAATGGCCGTCAGTATGCCGTCATCGGTGAGTCCTAAGAGTGGGGCCACCGTCTTGCGCCGTAGGGGAATGGAAAACACTTTGCTCGTGTCGGGCACGCCGTAGGGCATGATGCTTACTTCCTCCAGCGTCCATTGCGTGGTTTCCTGCTGCTGCACGTTCTGGAGGCGCAGGTAGCGCGAGGCATAGTCTTTGAAGTCGCCTGGGTAGGCCGTTTGGCGTTTCATGGTGAGCTTTACGCAGATGGCCGTTTTCGGCAGATAGTAGGTCACGCCTTCGGCTGTCACTCCGGGAATGTATTTATGTACTTCGGTCTGGCTGCTGACGGCCGTGGGCAGCGACAGCAGCACTGCGGCCGTGAGGGTGTTCAGAAGGATTTTTCGTGTAGAATGGTTTTGTTTTGTCATGGTGAATGTGGTTCGTTGAACCTTTTCTGTTCGTTTTGTGATGGTTTATTTCTGCGTGATGGCTTTCCAAGCCTTTGGCAGATAGTCTATCAGGTCGCTTGCCGTG
The DNA here is from genome assembly GCA_017468985.1 of Bacteroidaceae bacterium. Classification (GTDB taxonomy): domain Bacteria; phylum Bacteroidota; class Bacteroidia; order Bacteroidales; family Bacteroidaceae; genus UBA6382. The sequence continues at coordinate 71,250 of JAFUHF010000054.1, read as the reverse complement.
AGGGCTTCCATGCTTTTCTCCGTTGCGGCCAGGTCGCCTGCCAGTCCGTGCAGGAATACGCCGAGGCGTGCTGCCGTTTCGGGGCCGTAGCCTTGGCTGAGCAATCCCAGAAGGATGCCGGTCAGCACGTCGCCCGAACCTGCCGTAGCCATTCCGGCGTTGCCCGTGGTGTTGAACCACATTTTTCCGCGTGGCGTGCATACGGCGGTATGGTGACCTTTCAGAACGACGTAGATTTGCAGGTGTACGGCCAGGTCACGGGCAGCCATCAGGCGCTTCCAGTCATTTTCCTGGGCTCCCGAGAGCCTTTCCAGTTCGCCGGCATGAGGGGTGAGGATGGCATCTTTCGGAACTTGCTGCAACCATCCCCTGTGCTCCGACAGGATGTTGAGCCCGTCGGCATCAATAACCACTGCCTTACCTCCGTGGCTCACTTGTTCAATGAATGCCTGAGCCGTATCGCGCTTCGTACCGATGCCCGGACCTATGGCCAAGGCATTATACGGAGTCATCTCAACGGGGGTGGTATAGGTGTAGTTTTCTTCGTCAACGTCTACTACGGCTTCGGGCACGGCGCTTTGCACTATGGGCACATTGATTCTCGGGGCATGCACGGTGAGTTTGCCCAGTCCGGCCCTCAGCGCAGCCCTTGCCGCCAGTATGGAGGCTCCGGCCATGCCCCATCGTCCGGCCACCAACAGGCCGTGGCCCAGCTGGCCTTTGTGTGCCCATTCGCTCCGTTCCCTACGGGCATTGATGGCCCATGCGGTGTCGGTCAATCCAAACTGAAATTCCTCTTTCGTTACGGCCAGCTGCATTACTTCATCGCTCAGGGCCACAATCTGCACCTCACCGGCCTTAGCGCGGCTGTCAGCCATCAGGAGCGAGGGCTTCAGGCCGCCCAGCGTCAGGGTGACCGTGGGTTGCACGTGGAGTGCGCCTTCGCCCTCAGGACCTAAACCCGAAGGCATGTCTATACTGATCAGACGGGCATCCTGCCTGTTGAGGAAACGTACCAGCATGGCCCATCCGCTCGACAGATCGCCGCGGAAGCCCCATCCGAACAGGGCATCTATCACTACATCTTTTCCTGCCGTAATCTCCGGCAGTTCCAATTGGGTCTTTACCTCGTGAACCTTCACGCCGGCCACTCCGTCGAGGGCCTTGAGCATGGCCTGTGTGGCAGAACTCAATCCGTCGCTGCCCGTGTTGAGCAGCCATACCTCTACGGGCCAGCCGTCGTTGGCCAAGTAGCGTGCCAGCATCAGTCCGTCGGCGCCGCATCCGCCAGGGCCTGCAAAGACCACCACGCGTTCCGCCCCCTGAAGCCACGGAAGCGCTTCGGCCATCAGGTCGGGGGCTACGACTTCCCACAACGACCAGCCTTCTTCGCTGCCCTTGCGCATGAGTGACCGCGTGAGCACGCCGAGCATACCACCCTGCAATATTTTCATTTTACTTGTTGGTTTTCTATGTTTAATGCGTGCAAAGATACAAATTATTATTGATTGTCTTGGGCTTGCCCCCGTTTTTTGCAGATAGTGTCCTCCTTATTTATATTAATAAGCCGCTTCGGCAATGTTTGCCGATATATTTGTTTTTCCCGAGGTCCCAAAATGGCTCAGCTGTGCAAACTTTTGAAAGAATCGCTCCCTTTTTTCAAAAATTTTCCTTGACAAAAACGTGATGCAAGGGTCGTGTCATCAAATTTGCTCGGACAAAAATGCGTTACGAGGGTTGCATCATCAAATTTGCTCGGACAAAAATGCGTTACGAGGGTTGCATCATCAAATTTGCTCGGACAAAAGTGCGTTACGAGGGTTGCATCATCAAATTTGCTCGGACAAAAAACGTGATGCAAGGGTCGCACCAAGGAATTTTCACGGAAATTTTTTGAGATTTTTCTCCGTTTTTTCAATTTTCTTCCCGATAGAGTGCCCCCACACCTATTGTGGAATACATACGTAAGTGGCATTTCGCAACGTAATAGGATTATCCGCAAAACAGGCAATGATTCTCCCTGCTTTTGCGGTGAGTAATCCATTATTTTTCGTAACTTCGCGGCATGTTTAGCAGTCGGATTTTACTTATTCTGTCTGTCTTGTTCCTCATGCTCCTGATGCCCGGTGCAGCGTCGGGCCGCAAAGTGCTGAGCGTAACTCAGTTTGGCGCAGTTCCCAATGATGGTCTTGACGATGGTCCGGCGCTTCGCAAAGCGGCAGAGTGGTGCAGAACGCACAGCGGCGTGGAACTCACATGGCCTGCCGGGGTTTACGATCTGCGCGACTCGCTGGCCGAACGCATTGAGCGTGAAGCCATCAGTGGAGCCATGGGCCGAGGCATAGAGGTGCAGCGCAAGCTGTTTACGGAGAAGGGCAGTCCCTTCTATGCCGTGGGATTAGACTTTCAGGGCGCGAAGCATCTGCACATCAAGGCTCAGGGAGCCGTGCTCAGGGCGTGGGGATGGATGGAGGCATTGAGTTTCCGAAAGGCAAAGGACGTCACCCTTGAAGGTCTGACGCTTACCACCCACCGTCCTGCAGCCACTGAGGCACGCGTAATGGAGGTGGGGACAGACGGCTATGTTACCCTGCAATTCGACCCCGAACGCTATACCTACGTGGACGAATCGGTGCAAGGACGCTATTATTTCTACAGCGAACGGCGTGGCACCTTCTACTACTCCGGCCTGAAAGAGCCGCGACTCATAGCCCCCGGACAGATTCGTTCGCGCGTAAGCGGAGCACAGCCCGAAGTGGGCGATGTGTGCGTAATACGCTACGGTGGCCACTATCGGCCCTGCATCATGCTCAAGGAGAGCAGCCGTGTGCGTCTTCAGGACGTTACGATTATGAACCATTCCGGAATGGGGGTGGTGGGCCACATGTCAGAAAACATCCTTATTGATGGATTGCGTGTGGTGCCAGAGCCAGGATGCGTGAGTTCTACCACTACGGACGCCACGCATTTCACATCGTGCAGCGGCGAAATCACCATTCGCAACAGCGTATTCCGCGGCAACGGCGACGATTGCACGAACATTCATAACTACTATTACCAAGCCATAGGCGTTGGCGGCCATCCCAAGCAGGTGGAGCTCAGCGTGGTGGGAGCAGACCTCCATGCGCAGTCGCTCGACGTGCCCCAGCCCGGCGATACACTTTGGGCTGTAGACGCACAGTCGCTTGCCGAGCAGGAACGCTACGTGGTGAAGTCCGTAACGGCCGATGAGGCTGCGTGGCGCGTAAGGGTGACGCTCGACCGTCCGCTTCGCCTCTTGCAAGGAGCCTTGATGGTGAATCATTCGCGCTTTCCGCACGTCAGGATAGAAAACAACACCGTGGTCTATCACAATGGCCGCGCCTTTTTGCTCAAGGCACCCCATGTGGTGGTGAGAGGCAACAAGATCATGGGCAGTACGCTTACCGCCATCAAGCTCGGAGCTGAGCTGAGCTGGAGGGAAGCAGGCCCCGTGGAGTCGGCATGGGTGGAAAACAACTATATCATGAATTGCGGCAGTGCCGGTGGCAAGGATTCACCCACGGCCGTGATGGTGACCACTGAAGCGCGTGGCGACGTGCCCCGAGTAAACCGTAACATCGTGATTCGTAACAACTTTATTGACTGTGGCGACCGTCCGGCCTTCCTCATCAACGATGCCCAGCACGTAAGGATAGAGGGCAACATTGCCCGAGGCAGCGGCGGAGGCTTGAGGCAGCATAACACCAAAGACGTGACAACCGACATTAAATGAAGCGCTATCTCCTCATACTGCTTTTGACGGCATGTACGGCCCTATGCCTGAGTGCCAAGACCATAAAACGCAAAGCACAACTGCCTGCGCCGCCCGAGCCCGACGCTATGGCACTTCACTTGCAGCCCGACCGAGGGTTGCCCGACCAGCAGGAACCCGGGTCCACTGATGTGCCCGTGCTGAAATGGAGGGAAGGCATTGACGTTTCGCACTATCAGTATCAGATAGACTGGCAGCGCGTGGCCCAAGAGGGACAGGTGGGCTACGCCTACATCAAGGCCACCGAGGGTGCAGAACTTCAGGATGAATACTATCGCTACAATATCGAACAGGCACGCCATGCAGGCATCAGGGTGGGGAGTTACCACTTCTTCCGCGCCCATGTGCCCCTCGACCAGCAGCTCAGCAACATGACGTCCGTAGTGAAAGCCGAGGAACAGGACATGTTGCCCCTGATAGACGTGGAAAGCCTGAACCGCGTGAAGCCGGCCGAGATGGTGCGCAGGCTGAAAGTGTTTCTGCAACGCGTAACGGCCCACTACGGCAAGAAGCCGGCCATCTATACCTTCGTGAATTTCTATAACAAATATCTGGCTGGGGCCGGACTGGAGGATTATCCCCTGATGATTGCCTTCTATCGTGATGCGCAACCCGAACTGAGGGATGGCCGAAAGTACGTGATATGGCAATACACGGCCAGTGGCGATGTGCCAGGCGTTGACGGCGAGGTAGACCGAAGCATTTTGATGGACGAATTTCAGTTTAGCGACATCAGTTTTTAATCATAGAGTCATGTCATCCGAAAAAGTAATCTCCGTAAAAGTAGCTCGCTTTGTGCCACGCGAAGGCTGGCACCTTGCACTGGTAGGAAGCGGCGAACGGCTGGGCCGGTGGAATCCCGATTCCGCCATTCCCCTGCAAAGGCATGGCAATGCATGGAGCGTGGAGTTGCCGGAAACCTGCGCCGGAGCGGAATACAAGTACATCCTCCGCCCCTCCCTTGGCGGAACGCCACAGTGGGAGGATGGAGCCAACCGCGTGCTTACGGATGAAGAACATGAGGACCAGCCGCACCTGCCATCGCTCATGGAAAGAAGAAAAGCCGGAGTGGCGGTGCCCGTGTTTTCGCTGCGTAGCGAGGGAAACTGGGGCGTGGGAGACTTGGGCAGTCTGCGCAAACTTATCCATTGGGCTGCCGAAGTGGGCATGGAGGTGGTGCAAGTGCTCCCTATGAATGATACACGGTGTACGGGCACATGGCAGGACTCCTATCCTTACAATGCCATGTCAGCCTTCGCACTGCATCCCCTCTATGTAGACATCACGGCGCTCAAACCACTGCGGAAAAAACGCCTGCACAATCTTTTGGAAGTCAAAGGACAATTGCTGGATCAAAAGCCTACGGTGGACTATGAAAAAGCGCTTGGTTTAAAGGAACAATATCTGCGTGCCTATTATGAACAGCTGGGAGCTGCCACTGCGGACACTCCAGACTATCAGGATTTTACGGCGCGCGAGGCTTATTGGCTTCCTGCCTATGCTGCCTACCGTTGCCTGATGAACAAGAATGGGCATACACGCCATTGGGAGTGGCCCGAATTTCAGGTGTGGCAGCCCGAAGTGACCGACTGGCTCATGGAAAACGGGTGGGCCGACGAGCTGGCCTACGAAATCTTCGTGCAGTATGTGCTCTACCGCCAGATGCAAGACGTGAGGCAAGAGGCACGTCGCCTGGGCATCCTGCTGAAGGGCGATCTGCCCATAGGCGTGAGTCCTATGAGCGTGGAGCTTTGGCAACATCCCGAGTATTTTCATAAAGAGGGACAGGCCGGTGCGCCTCCCGACTACTTCTCGGCCGACGGACAAAACTGGGGGTTCCCCACTTACCACTGGGAACACCTGCTGCAAGACGGGGGGCGGTGGTGGAAGGAGCGTCTCAGGCTGATGGGCTGCTGCTTCGATGCCTTCCGCATAGACCACGTGCTGGGCTTCTTCCGTATATGGGAGATACCGCGGCCCTATAGCTCAGGCATGGTGGGACACTTCCGTCCGGCACTGCCTTATTCGGAGCAGGAAATCAGGGATGCCGGATATGGCGCAGAACTGCCACGGGGTGCATGGCCTGAAGAGGAAGGAAAACTGAAGGAATGGCTCTTTTTCCCAGACGAAACGCAGGAAGGAGCCTATCATCCCAACATCGGTGGACAGCGCACGGAGAACTACCGCCGGCTGAGCGAAAGCGATCGCGAGGCCTATGACCGATTGCATCAGGAATTTTTTTATCACCGCCACGACGACTTCTGGGCCGCCGGAGCGCAGGAAAAACTGCAACTGCTCACCACGGCTTCGTCCATGACAGCTTGTGCGGAAGACCTTGGCATGCTGCCTTCCAACATGCGCAGCATCCTGCAACATTGGGGCATCATGTCGCTTGAGGTGGAAACCATGCCCAAGCAGGGATGGACACGCTTTGCACGGGTGGAAGAGAATCCGGAACTGTCTGTTGACACGATTACTACGCACGACATGCCGCCGCTCCGCCTGTGGTGGAAGCAAAACCGAGAGGCCGCCGAAGCCTACTATGGCGAGGTGCTCCAAAGAGAGGGAGTCCCTCCTGAAGAAATGCGTCCTGAATTGTGTGCCGAGATAGTGAAAAAGCACTTGAACAGTCCTTCAAGATGGTGTATTCTGGCCATACAGGACTGGACGGCCATTGATGAGACTGTAAGTAGCAAGAATGTGGAAGGGGAACAGATCAACCATCCTGAAAATCCATGTCATTACTGGTGTTACAGAATGGAGCAGCCCATAGAACTACTGGAGAAACAAGACGCGTTTAAGCGCAAGATTCTTTTGCTCTTGTCGGAAAGCGGACGCTTGGTTTATTGACCGCTAACGGATGCCGCGCTGGTTGAGTGCGCGGATGTAGCGACGTGCATTGGCCATGTGTTCGGAAAGGGTGTGGGCAAACTGATGCGATCCTGAAAAGTCATCCTTTGCGCACATGTAGAGGTAGTCGTGTTCAGCGGCGTTGAGCACGGCGTCAATGGCTGAAACCGTGGGAATCCTGATGGGACCCGGCGGAAGGCCAGGGTAACGATAGGTGTTGTAAGGGCTATCGGTGGTAAGCATGTCGTTGTAAATGCGACGCAGCTGGAACTGACGGAGGGCGTACTTCACGGTAGGGTCGGCTTGCAGCAGCATATTGCGATGCAGACGGTTGAGATACATGCCTGCAATGTTGTTTTTTTCAGGCACATAGGCCGTTTCCTCGTCAATGATAGAGGCCAGCGTCATAGCCTCCACTGGGGTAAGTCCATGCGCTTTGGCCTGCGTCTTGCGCTGAGGAGTCCAGAAGGCGTCGTACTCGCGTTTCATCCTGTCCAAAAGACGCTGTGGCGAAATGTTCCAATAAACCTCGTAAGTGTTGGGAATGAACAGGCAGATCACGGTGGCGGTGTCCATGCCGTAACGGCTGCACAGGGAAGAGTCGCCCATGAGGCGGACCAGACTGGTGGAATCCATCATGAGGCGCCGTGCGATTTGGCCCGAAAGGTCTTCCTTTGTGCGAACACTCGGAATGGTCAGGCGTATGGGGGTCTGAATGCCGTTTTTCAGTTGGCGGATGATGTCGAAACTGCTGCTGTTCGGGACAATTTCGTAATGACCGCTGTGGACGTGACGATCGAAGTGGACAGCCCAGGCCAACAAGCGAAGACCGAAAGTCTGGCGTGGTGAAAGTTGTTCTTGGATTTTGAGCTGTACGTCATCGGCCGTTTCGCCATCGCGGAGATTGAAGGAACCGCCATTTGTTGTGACGGGGCTCTTGACGGTCCATAGCAGAAATGCACCTGCTGCAATGACCAAAAGCAGGGGGATGATATAGAGTAAGTGCTTTTTCATGACTTGGTGAGAAGGATTTTCTTGATGCGGCTGCAAAATTACGATTTAAAAGCTGGAGCAAAGTGTTTTTTTCGGCGATTTGTTTGGTGATATGTGAAAAAGGAAGTAATTTTGCACCGAAATCACGCAGAAATCCGCAGTGAGGCCGAAATGGCTCAGTTGGTAGAGCAATTCATTCGTAATGAATAGGTCCCCGGTTCGAGTCCGGGTTTCGGCTCTGAAAATGAAATAGCTCCTTTCTCATGCTGGAAAGGAGTTTTATTATGGGGGAAAGGCAATGGTTATGGAAGATATTGGAAACCCGACGCAAGATATTGCTCATACTGGTCGGCATTGCCATTGAATACATTGATGTCTACATAGCCGCGAATGCCCCTGACGCGTCCTTTCGGGGTGAGTTGCCAGTAGAGCAGGTGAAGATGGGGAATGTATTCGCTGTAGCGCGCTATCCACACATTGTAGGTAAGCAGTTCGGGTGGCCCTTTCTTAAGATAGAGATTGACAAAGTTCTGACTGACATAGAGAATGGGCTTGAGCGAGGTCTGGGCTTCCACTTCGTGAAGCCACACCAGCATTTCGCGACACATCACGGAGTCACCTCCCATCTGCTGAATCTGTTTTTTAGAGAGCTCTACATCAAGAACGGGAGGTAAATCGCCCTGATGAATAGGCGTATTTTTCAAAAACCATTCGGCTTGCTCTTTTCCAGAGAGTGGCGACATGAAATGGTAGGCACCAACGCGGATGTTTCTGCGTCGCGCCTGAAAGGCATCCTGCACATAGTAGGGATTCGTGAGGGTAACGCCTTGAGTGGACTTCATGTAACAGAAAGAGATGGGGTAGTCTACCTGATCAATGCGGTTCTTATTGTTAGCTCCAAGGCTCGTGATGCGCAGTTGGTTCCAATTGATGGGATGACCGCGGAAACGACCTCGCGGTCGGCCACCGTGTTGGTAATGAGAGATGTCTATACCATAGACACGCTGCTCGGAAAATTGCAGACGTTCACCGAGGAAACGTCCGTTTCTCCACCATCCGCAGGCTACTCCACCTTCGGGAGAGAGGCCAATGCCAAATCCATGCTGACGGTCAGCCTGCCATTGGCCATAATAGATTTCGTCGGAGCGTGGTGCATGGCTTATGCCGTAGCCTTCGCGCTGCAAAAGGCGATTGAAGTCGCCTGAGTAGGTGCTGACACTATCGGAATAACGGCCATACGGAAGGGTATCATTCTTCCATGCGCCAGTCCATTTGCGTCCGTCAGGGTGGGAGAGGATGCCCCACCCGTGGCGTTGGCCGCCTACGCTGTCGCCAGCATAGGCGAGAGGCTGTGGTTGGGCCAAGGTGAGCAATGCACCGCGTTGATCTACAATGGGACAGCCGGCTGCACAGGGGTAGGTGGGCATTTGGATGGTGGATTTTTGCCAGTTGAGCTTTTGGGCCGTTCCTTGCGTTTCTTCTACAGCGTGGTTCCAGATGGGCTCAGGCGGAAGGGCTACGTTCAGCCCCAGTTGCCTGATGGGAATGGGCCTGTCTGTAGATGAGAAAAGCAACGGACTGAAGGGAGTACGGAAAAGGGCTACGGTGCCTTCGGGACGTCTGTGGTCTGCAGTGCGCAGTTCTACAGCTCTGCCATGCCATCGGGTGGTGGTGCGATGGAGCATGAGCGGTGTTTCGGAAAAGAGACCGGAGGGCGTGACGTAATGGGCGTGAAAAGTAGGCTGAAAGAGCAGTTGTACAGTGGCTCCGCTCTCCATAATGCCATTGAGCAAACTGAGCACTTGTTCCATGTCAGAGGCTTCGGTCTGGTTGTGCTCTTGCAGTTCCACCATTTGCTGGTATCCTTCGTCATTGGGAGAGTGAATTTTTATATAATAAGCAAATTCACGGGCGTAGTCCTGACGTGCAGCATAGAGTTCTTCGTAACGACGAATGGTGTGGTCCATGATGGTGCCGATGGTGGGGCGGATGAGGGAAAGCAAGGTGTCGGGACGGGCCACAAGCGGAGAGGTAAGCAGATGGCCATGGCAGGTGAAAGGCATGCCGTAAGGATGGTACCAGCAGCCTTGGCCGTAAGTGGTAACAAGGGCTTGATGGCGCAGGGTGGTGGGGTGGCTGAGCAGAACAGAATCGGTCAGTCCGGAGAAGTAGACCGTATCGGGACCTCCCGAAGTAAGTGCAAAGCAGTAGCGATTCTCGATCCAGACCACACTCCTTGAGGCCTTGCCCGAAACAAAGGGCAAAGGGAACCATAAACTATAGGCTATGGCCAAGGCCAGGAGTGCCACGAGAAGGATAGGGAAGATGTACCGCTTTTTATGCTTCATGTGGATGAAATGTTTCAGACGGAAGGCAGAAGATGGGGATGGAAAAGGTATTGTCCCTTGTTCTTAGTAAACCACCCATAGCGAATGGCTCGTCTTGGGCAGGAATGGAAGCAGGCTAGGCACATGGTGCAACGATGCTGCCATTGTAAACGGCCATGATCTATCGTAAGATTACCCACCGGACAATGACGGACACATGTTCCACAAAGCGTGCAGGAGGGTGTGGTGTGAAAATGACGGTCGGTGATGAGCACTTTATAGAAAATGGGGCCGAGAATATAGGTTTTCAGGGTAGGAAAAGTGCCGGGACGCATGCTGAATATGCCCTTCTGGCGTTTGCGAACGCAGATGGCAATATTTTCTACCTCCTTCATGGATTGCCTTAACTTTTGTTCTACCAATAACGGACTGTCCACATTGAAACCAGGCAAACAAACATAGGTGTTAGGCATTTGTACGGCCCATGCACTGCTTAGTTTCACACCCAAAAAGCTGAGTAGGTTACTACACTGCTGAAGAAGTCGGCCCGTATCGTCACCGCAGGTAGCGACAATATAAATATAATGGGATGATTCTTGTTGTTTGATGTTTGTTTCCAATAAATTATATGCGAAATTCTGAACAAATGCTTTAACAATAGATGGGATGTTCCAACCGTGCGCAGGAAACACCAAGCCCAAAGGTTCTTCCGCTTGCAGAGGGGACGATGCAAGGTTAGGATGGTCTGCCAAATTGATGCAACTGTCATCCGTAAGGGTGGCTAATCGCTTTGCAACATGACGGCTGTTACCTGTACCGCTGAAATAGAAGATCATGAGAAGGTTTCCTGATGAAGCTTGAAACGTTGTTGGAAAACGAAGCAGTTGGGGAACACGTCTTTGGCCTCCTCAACCTCGTGCTTCATGAGCGCAAATACAGCACTGCCGCTACCACTCATGGAGACGTAGAGAGCTCCCATGTCATAAAGGGTTTGCTTGATGGCTGCAATGGGAGGATGCTTGAGGAAGACGGTGTTTTCAAAATCATTACTGATAAGTTCCTTCCACAAAGTGATGGGTTGCTTTATAGCCTCCGTAAGGGTGTTGACAGGGGCTTGAGGATGTACTCCGGCATAGGCATCGCGCGTGCTCACTGCTATATTGGGCTTAATGAGCAGCAGGGTGAGGTGGCTGAGGTCTATATCAACGGGAGAGAGCACATCGCCAATGCCTTTTCCAAGCGATGGACGGTTGCGAACGAAGAAGGGGCAGTCTGCACCATATTGGGAAAGGCGGCGCTCCATGTCAGAGGGCGTGAGGGAGAGGTGGAACTGTTCGGAGAGCATGCGCATCATGAAAGCTGCATCACTGCTTCCTCCCCCCAAACCGGCTCCGGTGGGAATTCGCTTATAGAGGTGGATGGTTTGCGGTGGCAGATGGAACTCGCGCTTGAGGTCTAAGAAAACACGCACCACAAGATTATCCTCAGGCATTCCTGGAATGGGGATTCCGGCAGGGATAAATTCGTATTCCTTGTCATAGAAATCGAGTGGACGGGTTTCAAGAACGTCGGTCAGGGGGATGGGGAGGAAAATGGTCTCCAGATTATGGTATCCGTCGGGTCTGCGTTCGGTAATATACAGCCCCAAATTGATCTTTGCATTAGGAAAACATATCATAATGACAGCGATTTCAGTATTGGAGTCCAAAAATACGTTTTTTTTGTGAATCATATTGAGCAAAGTACTTATTATTTTGCGTTTTCATGCGGAGGAAATGGTCAGAACTGCGTATTTTTGCGGCATAAAAGGTGTCAGGTTCCATGTGGGCACCAACATCAGAGAAAATCCTTATGAATAAAGAGAAAGTCATCCTGATAACGGGGGCCAGCAGCGGCATAGGACAAGCGACGGCTGCCCTGTTGCTGAAAAAGGGCCAGAAAGTATATGGCGCAGCGCGCCGAATGGAAAGAATGCACGAGTTGGAACTGCTGGGCATGACGGCATTGCGCCTTGACATAACGGAGGAGGCCTCGTGCGAGAAGTGCGTAAGCGAAGTACTGCGGAGGGAAGGCAGAATAGACGTGTTGATCAACAATGCAGGCTATGGATATTACGCTCCCGTAGAGTGCTCCAACTTGAATGAGGTGCGGAGACAGTTGGACGTTAATTTGATTGGCCTTTCTCGCATGGTGAAATTGGTGCTTCCCACCATGCGAGGGCAAGGTGAGGGGCGAATTATCAATGTATCATCCATGGCTGGGCGAATGCATACGGCCTACGGTGCGTGGTATCATGCCACTAAGTTTGCCTTGGAGGGTTGGTCGGACTGTTTGCGCATGGAACTACGTCCTTTCGGCATCAAAGTAACGCTCATAGAGCCCGGCATCATCCTTACTCCGTGGGGTAGTATTGCTGCACAGCATTTGGAGAACTGTACCGTAGATACTGAATATGAAGCTTCGGCTCGCCGTGTGGCTTCTACCATGAAAAACTTCTATGGCGGAACCTGGGGCTCCTCTCCCCAAAGGCCGGCAAGGGCCATCGTGAAGGCTGCGCTCGCCAAATACCCCAGAAAACGCTATCTCGTAGGCTTCCTTTCGTCCACCGCAGTGGCTATGCGCCAATTTCTACCCACAAGCCTCTACGACAACCTTGTGGCTAAGATTGAGCGCATGTAGCTCGTCATATTTTCAGGTAGGCAGCAATTAAATCCCATTGCGGTTAGTGCAGAGAAAGTGATAAATTTGTAAATTTGTGGCTCGTTTCATCAGAACCATCATGCCAGAAGTAAGACGCAACACCCGAACCAGAAGTCGCGAGGCTTCACAAGAAGAAAACTTTACCCATTTGCAGCCGCAGGCACCGGATATGGAGCGTGCCGTACTTGGCGCCATCATGATTGACGGTGATGCATACTCCATCGTTAGCGAGATTCTTCGTCCTGAGAGCTTTTATGAGCATAGAAACCAGTTGGTTTTCCATGCTGTGCAGACGTTGGCCATGGGTGAGGAGCCGGTCGACATGCTAACGGTGACGAATAAGCTCAAAGAACTGGGTGAACTGGACGAAGTAGGCGGTCCATACTATGTGGCCAAGTTGTGCGAAGACGTTGCAAGCTCCGCACACATACTGTACCATGCTGGAGTGATTGCTCAGAAGTATCTGGCCAGGCAGATCATCTCTGTGACAAGCCGTCTGCAGACGCTGGCTTTTGACGAAACCACTGACGTAAACGAACTGATGCAGATGGCAGAGGCGGAAGTGTTTGAGTTATCGCAAAAAAACCAGAAGAAAGACTATACCCAGATCGATGCCGTGATTCGTGAAGCCTACGAAATGCTCCATCGGGCCTCCAAACGTACCGACGGACTAAGCGGAATATCGTCGGGCTACCGTGAGTTAGACAAAATGAACAGTGGTTGGCAGAATTCCGACCTTGTCATTATCGCTGCTCGTCCGGCTATGGGTAAAACGGCATTTGCGCTCAGCATGGCCAAGAACATTGCAGTCGATCAGAAGATACCGATGGCCCTTTTTTCGTTGGAAATGTCGAATGTGCAACTTGTGAACCGCCTGATTGTGAATGTTTGTTCCATTGAAGGAGAGAAGATCAGGAGCGGCCAGCTGCAGCCTTACGAGTGGTCACAGCTGGATTACAAAATCAAGGACCTCTATGGTGCTCCCCTATATGTGGACGACACTCCTTCGCTCTCTATTTTCGAGTTGCGCACCAAGGCCAGACGATTGGTGCGCGAGCACGACGTGAAAATCATCATGATCGACTATCTCCAGCTGATGAATGCCAGTGGCATGAAGTTTGGCAGCCGTCAGGAAGAGGTGAGTACCATCAGCCGCTCCCTGAAGGGCTTGGCCAAGGAGCTCAACATCCCCATCATTGCCTTGAGCCAGCTCAACCGTGGTGTGGACCAGCGCGAGGGAGAGCAGGGCAAGCGTCCTCAGCTCAGCGATTTGCGTGAATCAGGTGCCATTGAGCAGGATGCCGACATGGTACTCTTCATCCACCGCCCTGAATACTACCATATATATAAGGATGAGCAGGGCCGCGACCTTCGCGGCATGGCTCAGATTATCATTGCAAAGCACCGTAATGGTGGCGTAGGTGATGTGCTGCTCACATTCAAGTCCAAATACGCGCGCTTCCAAAATCCCGACGATGAATTGCTGGGTGAAGATGAGGCCGGTGAACGTCAGTCGAAGATAAACGACGTTCCCCCTGCGCCCATTCCTCTTGCCGATGAAAATATTCCCTTCTAACCCTTGTTCATTGTAAATCCTCTGTTTAAAAACCTGACGCGAAGGTTGAATATCTGGCCTTTCCCTGCCGGAAAGTGATCAGCAGGTTTGGCGACAAGTGGTCAATGCTGGTACTTTAACCATTCATGAGAGTTCATCCGATGTGATGCGCTATAATGAGTTGCGCCACCATATGACGGACCGTTTGCAGAAGATGCTTTCCTTCACCCTCATGCGTTTGGTGCAATCAGGCTTGGTACATCGGTCGGTCTATGCTCAGGTGTCTCCGCGTGTGGAGTATTCTTTGACGGAGACGGGTCGTTCGCTTATGCCGGCCATACTGCAACTCATCGCCTGGGCTAAGGAATACTTCGACGACGTGGTGAAACGGCAGCTCATTCTTTGAACGGCCTTTCCGGTTCGTTCATTTTGGTGGCCACAGGGTGCTCAACGTAGAAAACTTCCGCGAAAAACTTTCTCTCCCTGCCCATCGTCACTGAAAAGATGCCTTTTTTCACCGTTCGCAACCCCTATAGCCGTGCTGAGCGTACGGCTCTCTCTGAGCCCTTCTGATTCTTCCCTGCTATTGCTTTGAGCGATGGCGGCGTTCGCCCGAATGAGGCTTGCCGCGTTTGCAACTTCCCATGACCATCGTGGTTCGGGGCTTCTCAAGGTGTGCTAACCTTGTGTCCCGTTATGAACAGTCATTCTATAGTCAAGAGTAACGTTAAGCAAGTCTCCGCCGAGGCTGCTCCGGTGGTTAGTGATGCCAGCGAGAAGGATGCCCTTTCTCACGTGGGCCTCAGGAGTGACGACCGCCGTGCTATCGGCCTATCGACTGCCTGTAGATGAGCCGTTGGGTTTGCAGTCGGGCAAATGCGTCGGTACGGGAATCCAAGGCTTGCTGGTAGAGGGCTTGTGCCTCCAGCAGGTTGCTCATGGTGGCGGTGCCGGCCTTGTATTGGTTGTGGTGAAGCCGCAGGTTTTCCTCTGCTTGGACTATGCTGCGCTGTGCAATAGTGAGTTGCTGCTGTGCTTCGGTCACGCTGTTGCGGTTGTTTTGCATGTTGATCATGAGGAGTTCCGATTTATCCTTGAGTTGTTCCTCGGCATTGCGTAGGGCAAGGGTTTTGCGCTTGATGGCATGGCTGCCGCCCCACCATCCGCTGATCGGTACGCTCACGGTAGCGAAGGCCATGCCGAAGGTGCGGTTATTTTCCAGCAGGTTGTGGTAGTTGTAGCCTGCTCCAACGGCCACGGTGGGCATCTGCTGGCCAATGGCCATCTTCTTCTCCCATTTGGCGGCGTCGGTTCCCTTTACGAGCAACTGGTATTCTGCCGTTTGCCTCAGGCTGGTCTCGGGCACGAGGGGCTCCAGACTTTCCGCCTCAGGGATGGCGGTGAGCGTGGAGGGGTCGGGCAGGCTGAATTGCTCATTCTTCAGGCCGCAGTATTGCATGAGCAGCAGACGCAGTATGCTGATGCCGTTTTGCAGTCGGATGCGCTGGCTCTCCGTCTCATTCTCTCTGAGCTGCACTTGCAGCAAGTCATTCTGTAGCGCCATTCCGGCCTTGATGGCTGTGGTCACGTCTTTTTCCACGTCACGGAGGAGGTGTGCCACGGTGTCGACGGTTCTCATCTTGCTTTCCAGGGAAACCCACTGCCAGAAGTATTCTTCCGTTTGCTTTGAAACCTCGTTCTCTGATAGTTTGAGCTGCAAGAGGGCCGCGTCTTCGCCAATCTGGGCCAGTTTGTTGCCACTCTTGATCTGGCCACCCGTAAACACGGGCCAGATGGCCGAAATTCCGGCTATGGTTCCGTTCTTCATCATGTGGACACTGATGGGGCTCTGCAGGGCAGCGATGGCTTCGGCCGGAAGGGCCTGTGCAAGGCTCTGAGAAAGGCTGGCAGGCAGTGCTTCGGAGGGATTCACCGTCATTTTTGCCGTCGACCGATGGGCGTTGAAGGTTGCTCCGGTGCCGCTGATCTCTGGAAAATACTTGGTGAAGGCTTCCTGACGTGTTTGTTGGGCCGATGCAATGTTGTACTTGGCTTCCCTGATGGCCATGTTGTGGCGGAGGGCTGAGTCTTTCAGTTGCTCCAGGGTGTAGACCTGCTGGGCAGGGACTGTGATGCTTGCTCCGAGCAGGAGGGTGAGGATATGTTTGTTCATTGTTGCTCTAATGCATTGTTGAGTTCTCTTTTCTTAGTGCTGCCGCTCATCATCAGCCAGTAGGCTACGGGCAAAATAGTCAGGATGAAGACCATTGTGATGAGTGTACCGTAGCATATCACGACTCCCATCGGCATCCACAGGCTTGATTTGCTCAATATCATGGGTATCACTCCCATTGAGGCGGCTGCAGAGGTGAGAAAGATGGGGCGCATCCTTCTTTTGGCGGATGTAAATATGGCGTCACGGGCTTTCATCCCTTCCAGGTTGCGCAGTTCCTCTGCGTAGTCATACATGATGATGGCATTTCTCACCAGAATGCCCATCAGTGACACGATGCCCAGAATGCTGGTGAGCGAAAAGTCCACTCCCTGCACCATGATGCCTGCCGCGGTGCCGAAAAGCGTGAGCAGCAGGCTTGCCAGAAGCAATACGGCGGTGGAAATCCGTCGGAAGTGACCCAGCAGGATGAAAAAGATAATCATCACGGCAATGGCCAGGGCTGCTACTATCTTTGGCATGTTCTCAGCATTCGATTCCGACTCTCCTCCGTAGCTGATGCTGATGCCGGTGGGGGCGTAGGCCTTCTGTTTGTCGGACAAGCGGCTGATCACTTTCTGGTTTACGGCTGTGCTGTTGAGTCCCTGAGCCACTTCGGCCATGATGGTGATGGTTCTGAGCCCGTTGCGGTGGCTGATCTGGCCGTCTTCGGGCCGTACGCTTACCGTGGCCACCTGGCGTAGCGCAGCAGAGCCCAGTCCGCCCACTGCAGGCAGCTGTTCTTCCTCCACCGTTTGCCGGTCGGCCTGATTGGAGTGCTCCGTTTTCAGGCGCACCGGTATGTTATAGTCATCCTGCCAGATGTTTCCCACGGTGATGCCCTGGCTGTTGTATCTCAGGGCCATGGAAAGCTCCGTTGTGGCGGCCGACAGGCCCAGCCGGGCGGCGCGGTCGGTGTCGAGCGTGATTTCTGTCGCTACAAGGGGCTCTTTCAGGTCCGAACGCACCAGGTTCAGCTCCGGCATGAGGCGCAGCAGGGCGGTGAGCGTGTCGCTCACGGCTTTCAGCTGCTGCCAGTCGTCACCCGTAATGCGCACTTCCACGGGATTGGCGTCGGTGCCATAGGCCAGCTGCTTGAACTTCACATATGCTTCGGGAAATGCGTCCTGCAACAGGGGCCGATACTTTTCCAACACCTCCACGGTGGCCTTGTCATCCGTGGTGTTCACTATAAACTGGGCGTAGTTCTCTCCTGCAAACTGCGGCGCGTATCCTGTCTGGAAGCGTGGCGACGCCATACCCTTGAACGAGGCTATTGACACCACCCGAGGGTCCTGCTGAAGCACGCTCTCTATGCTGTCGGCCACCAGAGCCGTAAGGCTCACGGCGGTTCCTGTTGGCAGGTAGATTTCAATGGCAAACTGGTTGCGCTCCGCTGCAGGCATGAGCCTTTGCGGCAGTGAGCGCATCATGAGTATGCCTGCCACGATGCTCAGGGCCCCTGCGCCAAGGGTGAGGTAGGGATGCCGGAAGCACAGACCGATGAGCCGGTCATAGCCCTTCTGCATCAGGTCGAGAAATCCCGACTTCTGCTTCTTGCTCCCCGTTTCGGCGAGTGGACGACGGATGAAGTAGAACTGCAGGAACGGCACCACCAGCTCGGCTACGGCCAGTGACACCAGCAGTATGATCGTGATGGCCCACGGAAACGACAGCAAGAAGTCATGGAAGTTTCCCGTCATCACCATCAGGAAGGGGAAGAAGGTGACGGAGATGGCCAGCGTGGCAGAAAGGATGGACTTGAAGAAGTGCTGCGCTGAGTCTATGCTGGCATGCCAGCGCGACTTGCCTTCAGCGAGTTGCTCCACGTAGGAGTCGATGATCACGATGGAGTTGTCCACAATCATGCCCAGAGTCACGATGAGCGCGGCCAGGGTAACGGTGTTGAGCTCTATGTGGAAGGCGTTGAAGATGCTGAGGGCGATGAAAATGGTGATGGGAATGGTGGACGAGGCTACAAGGGCCACCCTGAGCGGCATGAGCAGCACTACTACTATGATCACGGCCACTATGGCAATGAGCAGTTCCCTGAGGAAGTTCCATACGGAGTCGCTCACCACCTTGGCCTGGTCGGTGATCTTGAAGAGAGTGACGCTCTGCGGCAGTGTGGCCTGGAAATGGTCTAATGCGCTGTAAATTTTCTGTCCCATGTCGACGATGTTCCTGCCTTTCTTCATTTCCACGCTCAGCACGAGGCACTTCGTACCATTGTTCGTCACATAGTTGGTCAGCGGTGCATACTCTCGCCTTACGGTTGCCACATCTTTGAGCCTCACAACGTTGCCCTTGGCATCGCTGTAGACGATTTGCTGCTCCACGTCGGCTGCGGCGTTCATCGTTCGGGCCACGTAGAGGGGTGAGTTGTGATGACGGTCCTTCAGCTGGCCTGCCGTGGTGATCAGGCCCTTGCTCATCAGGGATAGGGCAATGGTTTGATCGCTCATGCCGTAGTGGGTGAGGCGTTGTTCGTCCAGATAAATGGAGATTTGTTCCTGTTGCTCCCCTGTGACAGTCATTCTGCCCACACTTTCTATCTTGCGCAGGGAGTCCTGCAAGGCATTCATGTAGTCGTGAAGTTCCCGATAGGTCTTGTCCTGGCTTTCCATGGTGATCAGAAGGGCCGACGAGTCTCCAAAGTCGTCCTTTACCACCACTGCCAGAACGCCGCTGGGCAGGCTGCCTTTGAATTCGTTGATGCCATGTTTGAACTTCGACCAGAATTCATCCTTATCGTTGAGTTCATCATTGAGCTCAACCTGTATGATGGCCATCCCATTGCGTGAATAACTCACGGTCTTCGCCTTATTCACCTCTTTATACGAAAAAATATAGTGCTCCAGGGGTTTGGTGAGCTGCTGCTCCACTTCGGAAGCCGTGGCCCCCGGGTACACGGCCACTACCACCCCCTGACGAATCACGAAGTCGGGGAATTCGTTCTTGTTCATCTCTCCGAGAGAGTAGACCCCGAATGCCATGAGGCAACACGTGATGAGAATCACGATGTGTCTGTAGTGCATGGCCCATTCTACGATGTTTCTCTTCTGCTTTTCCATCATTCTGTCACTTCCATGCCGGTTGAAACCTTCTGCCAACCCTCGCTGATCACTTTTTGGCCTTCACTCAAACCTTCTACGACCACCCGTTGGCCTCTGTTTTCGCCCAGGATGACGCAAGTGCGCCTTGCGCGGCCCTTCTCGGTCACTGTCCAGACGAAGGGACGGTTGTCAGCATCGATCTGAACGATGTGAGCCGGTACGGTGATGGGCTCCGCTTCGGCTCCCGTGGGCTCAGCGGCCATGCACTTCACGTCGGCCACCATGCCGGGCAGCAGTTCGTGGTGGGGATTGGCTATGACGCCCTTTACCTCATACGAGCGCGAGAAGGGGTCGGCACTGACGCCCTTTTCCGTGACTCGGGCCTCGTAGTTCTTGCCTATGGCGGCCACACTCACCTGCATGGTCTGGCCCTTCATGATGTGGCCGATGTCTTCCTCCGGCACATTAATCTTGACCTTCACCTGGTCAATCCTTACGAGCTTCAGGGCAGCGATGCCCGGCACTACGTTGGCTCCGCTCTCCACGTCCTTTTTCGATATGTAACCACTGAATGGGGCTACCAGGCGTGTGTCGTGGAGTGACTTGAGGGCTATTTGTTCCGACGCCTGTGCCTGGCGCACCTGCGTTTCTATCTCTATCCATTTTATTTCGGGCAGGGAACCACTGTCGCGCAGCATTCGGAGTCGCTCACGGGCGTCGAGGGCCTGTTCGAGGGTGGCCCGGGCTGCCTCGTAGGCATTGTGGGCGGCGGTAGAGTCGAGTTTGCCCAGCAGCTGGCCCTTCCTGACGAAGCGGCCCTCGCTTACAAGCATACTTTCCACCGTGCCCACGCCGGCGAAGCTCAGGGCGGAGCTGCTCTCCTCCTCAATGGTGCCGCTGTAGTTCTGTTCACTCAGTCCCACCGTGTGGCCCACGGTGATGGTCTTTACCTTGACGGGAGCCAACTCTCTGGGAGTCTCCTTCTTGTTGCAACCGCCTGCCACCGTCAGCACGAGCAGGCCCATCAGTACTTTTTTCATCATTATATCCGATTTTGGTGCAAAATTCATCATTCTTTCCAAGAAAACGATGTCCTATGTTTCGCCTGCGCTGCAATATTTCGCCTTCAGAGGAAATATAGGACGCGATAAGCGACCTTCGTGACACGCTTTCCGGCCCCTTTGTACTATCTTTGCAGTCTAAAACGACGCTACCATGCAACTTCAAAATGTCATCACCCTCCAGAACCTCGCTTCTAACGAGCAGATAAGCATTGACTACTCCGACGACGACATTATTATAATAGATAATATCGCCAAACTGGCCGAGCCCAGCCAGGCCCGAATCAAGATGAACTTCATCGCAGTGGCCATGCAGGGTCGTGTGCAGGCAGAGATGAATGGAAAGACCATCGTTATAGCCGAAAACGAGCTCTTAATTTGTCCGCCCAACGTTAGTTTCAGCAATTTTCTGTTCAGTCATGACTTCAAATTCAAGGCCATCTTCTTTACCAACCGCATTTTGCAGAGCTTCCTACGCGAGAAGATCGGAATTTGGAACGAAATGATGTACATCCACCGCATGCACGTCGTTTCCATGCAGGGAGAGGACGTCCGGTTTATCAGTTATTTTTATGATTTGCTGCGTATATGTATTGATTCGCATACCGATAATCCTTACCGAAGCGACATCATTCAGTCACTGATACGCGGTGCACTGCTCGGACTTTGCGGAATGCTCCGCCAGATGCTCCCCTATGAAGCCCATGAGGCGCTGACCCCTGGCGATACGCTCTTTCAGCGTTTCCTCGCCCTGCTGTCGGGCAAGAGGAGGAAATATCAGAGTGTGGAGGCCTATGCGTCAGAGCTGTGCGTGAGTGCGAAGTACCTTTCCACCATCTGCAAAAGGCAGTCGGGCAAGACGGCAGGCGAATGGATCACTGAGCACGTGATGGAAGACGTGCGTTACTACCTCAAGCAGACCGACATGAGCATAAAGCAGGTGAGCGCAACGCTCGGGTTTGCCAATTCCTCCTTCTTCGGCCATTACGTGAGGCAACACAGCGGCCTGACTCCCATGCAGCTCCGTACCGCCTGATTGCTGAGCCGCCGAGTAGCGCCGCCGGAGAGTCCTTCGGCCCACTTTTCCGCATGAATTCCTTTGGCAGACGCTCTGCCGGAGTTTCCCTGCCGCTGAGTAAGGCCGGTGGAGACTCGTCCATCGTTTCTCTGCTGCTGAGTAGGGCCGATGGAGCCTCATTCATCTCTACTCAGAACCTCAGAAACGCCGTCTGGCCATCGGTTGGTCTTTCCAGAGATCGGAATCTCTCCGTTCAAGCCATGCGCGACCCTTTTATGCCCTCTGGTAATTCCGCTGAGTGCGTGCCTGACTATTTCGGAGCACATGAACAGCAAGTCCGCTCCATGGTTTTCAGAACAAAACGAACGAATTTCACTAAAAAAGACGTAAATTTGCATCCGCTTACTCACGCCAGGCTGCACCCATAATGGTGCGTCGGCTATAGGGAGGGAGCACTACATATTGAGAAGCGTCGCTGACGTTTTGTTTTTGGCTATTCGGAACTACCACAATCGAATAATCCTGACAAGAACATTACAAAGCTGATGCTACGGGTAAGTATATAATTATGCCTGCCCTGGTGTGCCGACGGCAATGTGCCGTTTTGCACACCTTTGTGCGGTATAGGTGATATATACTATCGGCGTGGGTATCGCTCTGTCTGTTTTCAGGATAAGGCTGTGGTAGGCCTCGAAAAGCTAGCAGGTGGAGGCCGGATACCCCGCTTTTCTTATGTAGAGAGGAAAAATAAGAATAACAGAGCCTTGATCAGGGGTATCATCAGGCGCAAATATTGCTGGCGGATGATATTCAACTCATTCAACTTCATTATTATCTTTCCGCTCCTGTTTATGCTCTATTACATTATTCCCGGAAGCAAACAGCGAGTGCGTAACGTCTTTCTTCTCCTTGTGAGCTACCTGCTTTACATGCAGTGGAAGCCCACTTGGGCACTCATTCTTCTTGCGGTAACGGTGGTCACCTATGCTGCGGCCCTCATGCTGGAGCGGCGAGCCTACTCCAGAGGATGGCTCACCGTGGGAGTAGTACTTGCACTATTGCCTCTGATTTTTTTCAAGTATTTTGACATCGTGGGCGAGAGTGTCAGTCTTGCTCTTTCGGCTGTGGGCCTGAAATGCTCCCTGCACGGCCTGAACTGGGCCATTCCGGTGGGTATTTCGTTTTTCACTTTTCAGGCCCTTGGCTATTTGTGGGATGTATACTATCGCCGTCAGGAAGCCGAACACGATTTTTTGGCTTACGCGCTGTTCGTTTCATTCTTTCCAAGTATCCTCAGCGGTCCGATCAACAGGGCGTCACTCTTTCTGCCCCAACTGAAACAGCCGCGCAAGAGCTTTGACTACGAAAAAACCGTCGCAGGACTGAAAATGCTATTGTGGGGCATGTTTATGAAGGTAGTGGTAGCCGATAGAGTGGGGCTGTATGTGGATACAGTGATGCAAAACTACGAAAACTACAATGGTTTGACTGATTTCATGGCCAGTGTGCTCTATAGTGTGCAGATATACACGGATTTTGGCGGCTATTCTCTGATGGCCATCGGTGTGGGCAAGGTTCTGGGCTTCGAATTGAGGGAGAACTTCCGTAGACCATACTTTGCAGTGAGTGTAACTGACTTCTGGCACCGTTGGCACATTTCGCTCTCCACCTGGCTCAAGGACTACGTGTATATACCATTGGGTGGAAGCCGCTGTTCTACGTTGCGCAACTATTGGAACATCTTCGTGACCTTTCTGGTGAGCGGCATCTGGCATGGCGCCAACTGGACTTTCATTGTTTGGGGCATGATGCACGGAGTGTTTCAGATTATTGAGAAGGCTGTGGGCCAGCAGCGATGCTCTTATGGCCCCTTTGGCAGGAGCATAAAGATGGTGATAACGTTTCTCATCGTTAATTTTGCGTGGATTTTCTTCCGCATGCCTACGCTCAGCGATGCTTGCCATATGACAGGCAGAATCTTTACTGCCTCGTGGGATTCCCTCTATTTTGACGGCCTGAACACAACCGCGTTCATCCTCTTTGGCCTCATCATGCTCGTGGCCAAAGATCTGACCGATGAATTTATGCCTACCAGATTCCGCATCCTTGACAGCCCGTACGTTGTTGTGCGGTGGAGTGCCTATGTCTTCATCATGATCAGTATATTGTTGGCCGGTGTTTTCGGTGCTGACCAGTTTATTTATGCCAATTTTTAGCCTTATGAAAAAGTTTATTATCCGACTATCGATTTTCTTCGCCATTTTGGCCTTGGTGGACTATGGTTTGGGCCATCTGTTTTCCTCAATGGCTCTGAACGCAACGCGTGGCAACTACGGCAGATATAACTATATTGCAAACGAGGTGAATCAGGACATGCTCATCTTCGGGTCATCGAGGGCCACGCATCATTACAACACACTCATGCTCTCAGACTCCTTGGGATACAGTTGCTTTACGGTGGGTGAAGACGGTAATGGCATCATCCTCAACTATGCCAGACTTTTGATGATAGAGAGACGCTATAAGCCCAAGGTGGTGGTCTGGGAATTTACGAAGAGTTTCGACATAGATACGAACGACAACCACAGATACATTGCTAAATTGAAACAATACTATGACCGTCAGGGCATCCAGTCCATATTTTGGGATGTAGACCCTGCTGAACGGTGGAAAATGATGAGCTGGCTTTACCGTTCAAATTCATGTTTTCTTACCATACTGTCTGATTGTTTTCTTTCACTGCATGAATTGGGCCAAAATGGCTTTCGGCCGCTTAAGGGGGAACTCGATCCGATTAAAATCCGGGAAAAGCGAAGTAAGGAGACCGTCGCTCCTGATCCCCTGAAGCAAAAATACATACAAGCATTCCTTGAACATGTGAAAGGAGCGAAGGTGATCTTCTGCATATCTCCTATTTATTACGGCATGGACGAAGAGCAGCTCCGACCAATACGTGAACTGAGCGCCCGTGAGGGTTATCCGCTATTAGACTTTAGCAATGATCCCAAATATGTACGTAACGATCTATACTTCAAAGACGGTTCTCATCTCAATGCCCGTGGGGCCGATGAATTTACCCTCGACTTCATCAAGGCATTGAAAAAAGGTCGATGGCTGGAATGAGAACGTAAGTTCTGACAGGTCTGGGGGCCTTGAGTAAGAGGAGTTGTTCGGTAATGAATGCGTCAGAAGTCTGGAGCACCAATTTCCGAAGAATTCGGTGTTGATTATTCTAAATCAAGACTGATTATTCAGCAAGATTTCGTAAATTTGCGTCCTGTTTCAGAAATTAAAAGAAAAGCCTCATGAATATATCTTACAATTGGCTCAAGGAATACGTGGATTTCAACCTCACGGCCGAAGAGGTGGGCGAGGCGTTGACGTCCATAGGTCTGGAAGTAGGCTCGGTGGAGGAGCGCGAATCGATTAAGGGAGGGCTGAGAGGCCTCGTCGTAGGTCAGGTCATGACTTGCGAGCCTCACCCGAACTCCGACCACCTGCACGTTTGCTCCGTTGACCTTGGCAGTGGCGAAAGGCAACAGATCGTTTGCGGCGCCCCCAACGTGGCAGCAGGTCAGAAGGTGGTGGTTGCCACGTTGGGCTGCAAGCTGTACGACGGCGAACAGGAGTTTCAGATTAAACGCTCGAAGCTGCGCGGTGTGGAATCGTGCGGCATGATTTGTGCAGAAGACGAAATAGGCGTAGGCACCAGCCACGACGGAATCATAGTGCTTCCGGAGGATGTGCCCGTAGGCACCCAGGCGGCTGATTATTATAAGGTGAAGAAAGACTACGTGATTGAGGTAGACATCACGCCCAACCGCGCCGACGCCTGCTCGCACTACGGAGTGGCGCGCGACCTGTATGCCTACCTCAAGCGCCACGGCGTTCCCACGAGCCTGCACCGCCCGGACACGGAGGCTTTCAGCGTGGACAGCCACGATCTGGAAATCGACGTAGAGGTGAAGGACACGACTCGCTGTCCGCGCTACTGCGCCGTAAGCGTGAAGGGCTGTCAGGTGAAGGAAAGTCCCCAGTGGCTGCAGGAGCGCCTCATTACCATAGGCCTCAGACCCATCAACAATATTGTGGACATCACTAATTACATCATGATGGCCTACGGACAACCCTTGCACTGCTTTGATGCAGACATGGTGGAAGGCCGAAAGGTTGTCGTTCAGACGCTCCCGGAGGGTACACCCTTCGTGACGCTGGATGGGGTGGAGCATCAGCTCAGTTCAGGCGACCTGGCCATCTGTAATGCTAAGGAACCCATGTGCACAGCAGGAGTGTTTGGGGGTCGGGGCTCGGGAACCTACGAGACTACTTGCAACGTTCTACTGGAGAGCGCCTATTTTCATCCCACGAGTATTCGCAAGAGTGCCCGTCGCCACGGTTTGAACACCGATGCAAGCTTCCGCTTTGAGCGTGGCATCGATCCTAACGGGCAGATTTACGCCCTGAAGCAGGCTGCCATACTGGTGAAGGAGCTGGCAGGCGGCGAAATAGCCATGGACATCAAGGATACACGGCCTGAAAAGGCTCCCTCATTCCCCGTGGAGCTGAATTACCAGTATCTGACCGACCTCGTAGGCGAGAGCATCCCGAAGGACACGGTGAAAAACATCCTCCAGAGCCTCGAAGTGGAAATTGTGGAGGAAAAGGAAGACGGCCTGAAGTTGCTCGTGCCTCCTTACCGTACCGACGTGACCCATCCGTGTGACGTTGCAGAGGACATTCTCCGCATATATGGATACAACAGCATCGAAATACCCTCCTCAGTAAACTCAACACTCACGATCAAGGGTGAGACGGACCACAGCAACAAGCTGCAAAACCTGGTGGCAGAGCAGTTGGTGGGAGCCGGCTTCAATGAAATACTGAACAACTCCCTCACCAAGGCTTCTTACTACGACGGACTGGAAAGTTACCCCTCCGCCCACTGCGTCAGGCTGATGAATCCGCTGAGCGAAGACCTGAACGTGATGCGTCAGACGCTCCTTTTCGGCGGCTTAGAGACGCTCCGCAGGAACATTAACCACAGAATGGCTAACCTGCGCCTCTTCGAGTTTGGCAACTGCTACAGTTTCCGTGAAGAAGAACGCCGTCAAGAAGAATCGCTGAGCGGCTACAGAGAATCTACCCACGTGGCACTCTGGCTGTCGGGCAAGTGGATAGAAGGAACATGGGCACATCCCAACGAAGACACGAGTTTCTTCCAACTGAAAGCCGTTCTGCTCAACATCTTTGCACGGTTGGGCCTGAGCCCTGCCGCTCTGAAGATGGAAACGGTGGAGAACGATGTATATGCCAGTGCGCTTCGCATCACGCACGGCGGACTGGGCGAACTGGGCAGCCTGGGAGTGATTCAGCCCTCATTGGCCCAAAGGGCAGGGGTGAGTCAGACCGTCTACTACGCCGAGTTGGATTGGACGCTGCTCATGCGAGCCACCCGGAAGCATCAGGTGGAATATACGGAGATCAGCAAGTATCCTGCGGTGAGCAGGGACCTTGCACTGCTGGTAGACCGCGGCGTGAGCTTCTATCAGATAGAAGCACTGGCCTATGCCACAGAGCGCAAACTGCTCAAGAAGGTAGAACTATTCGACGTTTACGAAGGCCGCAACCTGCCGGAAGGCAAAAAGAGCTACGCCGTGAACTTCCTGCTGCAGGACGAAGGACGAACGCTCAACGACAAGCAGATTGACAAGACGATGCAGAATCTGATACGCCGCTTCCAGACAGAATTGGGAGCCCAACTCAGATGAGCACCACCCGAACATCAGAATAAACATATTAAAATACAATAACATGGGAAGAGCATTTGAATATAGAAAAGCTACAAAGCTGAAAAGATGGGGGCACATGGCTCGTACCTTTACCAAAATCGGTAAACAGATAGCCATCGCCGTTAAGGCCGGAGGACCAGAGCCTGAAAACAACCCCACGCTTCGCGCCATCATTGCCAATGCAAAGCGCGAGAACATGCCCAAGGACAATATAGAGCGTGCAATCAAGAACGCAATGGGCAAAGACCAGAGCGACTACAAGTCAATGACGTACGAAGGGTATGGACCACACGGTGTGGCCATCTTTGTAGACACGCTCACGGATAATCCGACGCGAACCGTAGGCGATGTAAGGTCGATCTTCAATAAGTTCAACGGTAATTTGGGCACGATGGGCTCGTTGGCCTATCTGTTTGACCATAAATGCGTGTTCTCCTTTAAGCGCAAGGATGGGTTGGACATGGACGAGATGATTCTGGACCTGATAGACTATGGAGTGGAGGATGAATACGACGAAGATGAGGAGGAAAACTCCATCACCATCTATGGTGACCCGAAAAGTTTCGGCGAAATACAGAAGCACCTCGAACAAGAGGGCTTTGAAGTGGTGGGAGCAGAGTTTACCTACATTCCCAACGACCTGAAAGAGGTAACGCCAGAGCAGCGCGAAACGATTGACAAGATGGTAGAGCGTCTGGAAGACTTCGACGACGTTCAAACCGTGTATACCAATATGAAGCCCGAATAGGCTGTTGCTATTCAGGCCGTTAACATTAAGGCTCGCAACCACCTTCAGAGGGTTGCGAGCCTTATTTTATCGGGGTAGGGGGCTGTAGTCCTTTTTGGTGAAGATTTCTTCGAGAAGCACCTCGTGGCTGCTGGAAGAAAAGTAGATGTACTTGAAGGTGACGCCGTGGTCCTTGTATTTCTTGAGCTCAATGGAGCTGATGATCTCAGCCTTGAGGGCATTGCGGAACTCAGGTTCACCCTGGCGGATGGCTTCGGTATCGTCGAGCTCGTCGCTGAACGTGTAGTAATAGCAGAGGGCCTTCTCGGAAGGCAAATAAGCGATGCTGTCGGACATGACGCAGTCGCTCACCTGCCTGGGACAGTATTTCAAGTTGAGCATACGGGCTTCCTTTTCGCACCGTTCGTCGAAGGAGAGTTGCTTTTTGCATCCTGCAAGTGTCAAGACCATAAGCAATAGTGTGAGGAATGAACTTTTCATCTCTATATGTTGAATCAAATGCGAATTTACGAATTAAATTTCGTAATTTTGCTTGACGAACAGTAATTTTGTTGCTGCACGGAGAGTAAAAGCAATGACAGTAACCCTTAAACCGTAAGAAAAATGTTAGAAGAGAAAGCAGGCCTTCTGGCCGGAAAAGTTTGGGAGATTCTGAACGCTCACGGAGCACTGACCGAGAAAGAAATCCTGAAGGAAATGAAAACGCGCAAGTCGACGGACTTCTATCTGGCCATCGGATGGCTGCTCCGCGAGGGTAAGCTCAACTGTTACGGAGAAAAAGAGCTGAAATTTGAATTGAAATAAGCCATAGAACCATGCGGAAACGTTTTTTATGGCTGTTTGCAGTCCTGTGGCTCAGCGTGCAGGCATGTCAGGCCGTGGGAAGCGGCGAATGGCCCGGAAAGAATCCATGGTCGACCAAGGAGTGGCGAACCTACGCTTCGCGGCCGGAACAGGGGTATGAGAACTTTCGCGTCTACGTGGACTACGAACCCCAAAAGGAAGGCGAGACTCACAGCGTGTATGCCGACTACGGAGTAATTGCCCTGCCCGACAACTATTCGCCCGACGGGGAACCTGTGAGGCTCATCGTTTTCTGTCAGGGAACGGGTGAGCGTACTCAGGCCACCACCAATCCGCTGAATAACCACGGCTGGAAATACTTCCTGGCCAAAGGTTATGCCGTGATGGACATGAATGGATACTCGTTTGCCTGGGCTTCACACCGTGGGCTGCCCGTAGTAGGGCAGCACTATGCCCACAAGTCGCTTCTCGACTCTTACAAAAAGGGATACGACTATGTGATGCAGAAATACAACCTGAAAAAAGAGGTGTTGCTGATGGGACTCTCGATGGGCGGTGGTGCATCCTTCATGCTCGCACATCATGCAGCGTTTCCCATCGTGGCACAAGTGGGGTTCTGTCCTGCATTGTCGCTTTTCAAGCAGAATTATATGAAGCCGTGGGGTGGAACGAAGCAGCAAATCACCATTGCCGGGCAGTGGGGGTTTCCCGAGTGGGATACCACCGCTCCAGATATGGAGTACTTCCTGCAGAACTGGAATCTGGTGGACGGATATGAGAACCTGTTCTATCGGGTGAGGGGCGACGACGCCACGGTAGAGGCGGCGAAGCGCAATTATGGCAACGAAGCGGAACGGGAGGCCTTTGCGAAACTCGCTAAGCCCCACCCATGTCCTTTGAAGATATGGCACTGCATGGATGACGCTACCGTGCTCTTCAGATACTCCGAGTACGTGGTGAATATGATTAAGAATGCCGGCGGAAAAGCCGAGCTACGCCCGTTTCAGAAAGGTGGACACGGCGGAGGCTGGCTGAACAACCCCGTGACCGATACCGACATTCACGGAAACCCCATCAACGTGAGCACCAACTTTAAGGAAGCCTTGGAGTTTCTCAAGCAGTACGAGTGAGACGGATCTGAGGCAGATAATTTCCATAAGCAAGAACAGGAATGAAGAAATATGCAGTAGACCTCCTTGTAGCGGCCAATGAATTTCTGGATGCGACGCATTTTTTGATTGTGCTGCGCAAGGTAGATGCCCACGAAGCCTGGCCGGAAGTGTGGCCCGGGCAGTTTGTAGAGGTGCTTGTGGAAGGAAGTTCGAGCACCTTCCTGCGGCGACCTATTTCCATCAATTATGTAGACGCGGAAAAGGGTGAGTTGTGGCTGCTCGTCCAGGCAAAGGGCGATGGCACCAATCGCTTGGCCAATCTAAGGCCCGGAGACCTGCTGAACGTAGTGTTTCCATTGGGCCATGGCTTCACGATGCCGAAGGCCGGGGAGCGCCTGTTGCTCATAGGCGGCGGAGTAGGGGTGGCGCCCATGCTCTACTTCGGAAAGCGTCTTGTGGAAAGGCAGATGGAGCCATCCTTCCTGCTTGGTGCGCGCACGGCAGAGGGGCTATTGGAACTGGAGCAGTTTCTGGAGTTGGGACGAGTGTTCGTCACTACCGAAGATGGGTCTGCAGGCGAGCAGGGATTCGTAACACAGCATTCCATATGGAAAGAAGAGCGGTTTGACCGCTTGGCCGTGTGTGGACCCAAGCCTATGATGGTGGCAGTGGCAAAGATGGCTAAGCAATGGGGCATAGACTGTGAGGTTTCGCTCGAAAACCTCATGGCTTGCGGCTTGGGTGCATGCCTTTGTTGCGTGGAACCCACCGTAAAGGGAAACCTCAGAGCCTGCAAGGAAGGCCCCGTATTCAACATTAACGATTTATTATGGCAGATTTAAGAGTAAAGATAGGTTCGTTATCCCTCCAAAACCCCGTAATGACGGCGTCGGGCACTTTTGGCTACGGTTCGGAGTTTGCGGATTTCCTCGACCTCAACTCGCTCGGCGGAATTATCGTGAAGGGAACCACTCTCCAACCCCGTGAAGGCAATCCTTATCCGCGCATGGCCGAAACGGCATCCGGCATGCTCAATTGTGTGGGGCTTCAAAACAAGGGCGTAGACTATTTTTGCCAAAATATCTATCCTGAAATCAAGAACCTGCGCCCCCAGGTCGTAGTCAACGTGGCCGGATCGGCTCCCGAAGACTATGCCGAATGTGCCGCGCGGATTGATGCCCTGGAAGGTATTCCAGCCATAGAGCTCAACATCTCTTGTCCTAACGTAAGACAGGGAGGCATGGCTTTCGGAGTAACCGTAGAAGGCGCTTCATCGGTAGTCAGGGCCGTACGTAAGGCTTATCATAAGACGCTGATCGTAAAGCTCTCGCCCAACGTTACGGATATTACCGAAATAGCACGGGCCGTAGAGGCTGAGGGGGCTGACTGCGTATCGCTCATTAACACCCTGATGGGCATGGCCATTGATATTGAGCAGCGACGCCCGAAGCTCAGTATTGGTACGGGCGGACTGTCCGGACCGGCCGTGAAGCCCGTCGCCCTGCGCATGGTCTGGCAAACTGCAAAGGCGGTGAAGATTCCTGTCATCGGTTTGGGCGGCATCATGAATGCCACCGACGCCATAGAATTCCTCATGGCCGGTGCCAGCGCAGTGGAAGTGGGCACTGCAAACTTCATTGACCCCACCGTATGCCATAAAATCATTACGGGCATCAACAGTTGGCTCGATGCACACTCGTGCAGCAGTGTCAACGACATTATTGGAACCCTCCAAGTGTAGAATCATCATTATAAACATAAACAACACGCTAAAATGAAAGAACTTAAAGGAACTAAGACAGAAAAAAACCTGCAAACAGCATTTGCAGGTGAGTCCATGGCGCGCAACAAGTATACGTACTTTGCGTCGAAGGCTAAAAAAGATGGCTACGTGCAGATTGCAGCTATTTTTGAAGAAACAGCCGGCAATGAAAAGGAACATGCAAAGATGTGGTACAAGTATCTGAACGGTGGAAGCGTGGGTTCAACCATTGACAACCTGAAAGATGCTGCTGCCGGCGAAAATTATGAGTGGACCGACATGTATGCCACCTTTGCAAAGGAGGCGGAAGAAGAGGGCTTCGCGGAAATTGCTGAAAAATTCCGTGCGGTAGGTGCCATAGAGAAGGAGCACGAGGCACGCTATCTGAAGCTACTCCAGAATGTGCAGGACAAGAAGGTGTTCTCAAAAGACGGAGACTGCATCTGGCAGTGCAGCAATTGTGGCCATATTGTGATAGGCAAGGCCGCCCCCGAAGTGTGCCCCGTTTGCGATCATCCACAGAGCTACTTCCAGGTAAAGGCTGAGAATTACTGATTTCTACCTCATAGTAACAAAAATTCCACGAATCGCGGCAATGGCCATGGTTCGTGGAATTTATTTTGGGGCCTGAAATCAGGCGAACTTCACTTTCTTAATCTTTCTCGGCTTGAAAGTCTGGGTGTCCTGAACTGTTCCTGCCTGAATATTGTACACGGTAATCTTGAGTTCTCCGTTTTCCACCTTTGCATCCATCACGGTGGGATAGTCCTTGGTAGGTTTATCGGGAGTGCTCAGCGTGGGACCTCCGCCCACCATGTGGCCCCATGGGCGTTCGGCCGTAGGAGCGTCGTAATGGTAGCGGTGCTGGTGCGCTGTGATCACTAGCTGGCAGCCCACCTTTTCGAGCAGCGGACACCACATCCGGGCACACGTGCGCTGCCATTCGGCATAGTCCGTGGTGTATTTAGGATCGTAGTCATCTGGTGCGACGTCGCCTGGGTTGTGCTTAGGATTGGGGTCGAACAGGGGAATGTGGCAAATGGCTACGAGATAAGGGGCTTTTGCTATTTCCTCCTGCATCAGGGCGTTTTTGAGCCAGTCGGTCTGGGCTTTACGATAGGCTTCGCTGTTGAACAGACCGGCAAACTTGGGATTCGTGTCCATTTTGTCTTCCGCCGTGTCGAGACCCACGAGTGCCACGTCGCCTATGCGCACGGCAAAGTTGCGACCCAGGTCCCAATCGCGCGAAAGGCGCTCTTCAGGTTGGCGATACATCCATACCCGTTCCAAGTGGCGGTTGGCAAAACCGCGGTTGTCATGGTTACCTGGGCAAAACAGGTAGGGCGTTTGGGCTGCATAGTCCTTACGCGTTATTTTTGGGGTGATGAAAATGTCTATCTGCGACTCTATGGTCTCTTGCGTGTTGCTGGCATCGCCGTTCCAGATTACGCACGTCGGTGCCAGTGCGGCTATTTTCTCCGTGAGTTTGTCCATTGTGTCCCAATGCACGTGCGTATCGTTAATTACGCAAAAGTGCGGCGTTGTTTGCTTTCCGGCTGTAGTGAAGTGATAAATGTTGCGGTCTTCTTCGTTGCCTGTAACCTTCATGCCATATCCGCCCTTATATTCTATGCGGTCGGCGCCGATACGGTAGTAGTACGTGGTCGAAGGTTTCAGGTCGGTAAGTCTTACGTGAATCACCTTGTCGCTGATGTCAGTCACGCGAAATCCGCCGCATTTCACCTTCTTCCCGTCGCTGAGGTCGGGCCGCTCTCCGTAGATGACGTATCCGTTTGCCAATGCGCTTACGGCGAATGCCACGCCTATCGATGTCGAAGCATAGTTTTGCAAAACGGGTGCCGAAGCAATCAGTGGAGCATTGGGGCTGGCCTTTGCGGCGGTTTCGTCTTGCGCGGTCATGATGCTCTGCTCAGCCTTGCCGCTGGCCTGCATCACTTCGCCTACGCCCGTGGCAGCGGCCAAAAGAGCCGTTCTCTTGATGAAATCTCTTCTTTTCATTGGGTGTCGAATTAATGGATTTGTCCACAAAGATACGAAGATTCTGCCGATACCGAATGCGAAGGCTTTAATTTCTTGCTGGTTTGGCTTATTTCTGCTTGCTTTCCTTTCTTACGAAAACCATTTTTGCCGGAATCTTTATCCAGCGCCGGTTTTCGGCTCGCCGCAATGCGTTGCTGCCTTGCGCTTCGTAAATCAGTTCGCCTTTCTTGCCCCAGGAAAACTGTACGCGCTGTTCGTCCGATCCCAGATCGTTCGTGAAGTTTACCACGGCTTTCTGCTGGTCTATCTTGTGGGAAGTGGCAAACCACGTGTCATAGAGCTTTCCCGAAATGTAGCCATTGAGTTTTCCCAGAAAGGAATAGTTGGGCGCCACCAGGGTAGTGTCATACAGATCAAGGGCAATGGTGATGTCGTTTTCTTTATTGTAGAATGTTCCCTTGAAGGCATGGTCGTCTCCCTCGGGCATCCACGATGCCAGTAGCAGCAGCGGCAGGCAGAGCAGCAGTTTCTTCATGACGTCTGATTTTTGGCTATGCTGAACAGCATGCTTGTGGCCCCTATGGTGATGATGGCATCGTTGTCCATGTTGATGCGATCGCTGTCGCGCAATATCTCGTCCTGATAGAATGTGCCCGTTCCGCTCGGTGCATCGCGCAGTACAAACATGAGCTTCCCCTTTTTGTTGCGTTTCACGTCAATGATGCAATGTGTCGTGTCCATGCTCGGGTCGGTGGTTACGATGGCGGCATTGGCTGAGGTCCCTCTCACGTAGCGTCCCACGATGTTCGGCCCCATGCGGAGCGGAAGGATCTGCTTTTGGTGAAAATTGTTTTCTATCACCGTCAGGTAGCCGTAGGCCTGTTCCTCGGCTTCTTCGTCCTGGCTTTTGTTCACGCGCACCTTGAATTGCTTCTTGCATGCAGCACATTCGAACACCAGAATCCGGTTGGCAGGATAGGCTTTTTCGTCAAACGTAACGAAATTGCCGCATTTGGGGCAGGCTATGCGTTTCATCGTGTGAAAGGTCAGTGAACGTGGAGCACCCAGGCTTCCGTAAAGTCGTCGCTCTCTATGGCCATTCTGTTCAGGGCGTTATAGGCCTGGGCCATGGTGGCGTAACGGTTAAACACCACGCGCACCATGCCGTTTTCGTTAATGTAGACGCTGGCTTCGGCGTGGCCCCTCTGCTGGAGCTTCTCTACGTAGCTTTCTGCGTTTTTTTTCGATATGGAACTGGCCAGCACCAGAGTGAAATAGTCCTCTTTCTCCGCTGTGGTGGGCTGGGCTGTGGTGTCTGTGGGAGGGTCTTCTGTGATTTCGGCCTTGCTTTCGGTGGTTACGCCTGTGGTGGCCTGCGAGTCAGGCTCGGCCACTCTGTGCAGGGCGTTGGGCTGCTGCATGCCTTGGAGCGGAAATCCGTAAAGGGCTCCGTTCATGGCTGAGAGCTGTTGCTGATGGCCTTCGCCATTGTGGCCTATGGGAATGGAGAAGGAGAAGAAGACTATCAGCGCAATGACGGCCGCTGCGGCATAGCGCATCAGGGCTTTGTTCAGTCGGATCACGTAGTGCGACTTTTCCTCCTCGGCCGGGGCTTCCTGGCTCTCTGCTTCGGGCTGTTTGGCAATGGGCTCGGCTATTTCCTCCTCGGCCGGAGCTTCTTCCACGGCTTTCTGGTAGGGTCCCGCCATGAATGCGTCCAGTCCGTAAAGGTCCGGGGCCGCTATGCCGCTTTCGTTTTCGGGAGTAAAGAGCAGCGACTGGTTTGACTTGAGTTCCAGCCGGCCTATGTTTTCAAACCGGTAGCTTCCCTCCTGGCGCAGGGCGGTTTTTATTTTTTCCGCTTCGTTTTCTATGAGGCGGCAGGCTTCTGGATAGTTGGTGTCGTAGGTCTGCATGTAGGTTTGGGCCAGCAGTCCGTCGTTCATGCGCAGCTGTGCGTTGAATCCTAATGTACGCGTGGGGGGATAGAACATATTCACCTCGTCGTCACGATACGACGGTTCGTATCGGGCCACGAAGCCACCTAAACCAGGAATGATCACGCAGTCATGGCTCAGGAGCAGCTTTTCGATGTATTTCTCTATCTTCACCACATTGCAAAGTTACTATTTCTTTTGGTGAATCTGCTGCGTTTCCCTCACAATTTTTTAAGCTCTTTTTGGGCAAAAAATGATTTGCTTTTGGTTCAGTGATACTTACGGAGAAAAGATTTTTTTTAGTCCCTTTCTTCGTTGCCACGTGGTCCTTCCAAACGGGCCCAAAGTGCTTCACTGTGAAGTTTTTATTCTGAACGTTTGGTTTAAGTTCGGTTTGTAACTGGCATGTTTACTTTACGTTATAACCTTCTGTTTTTAGAATGGCTTTTACTCTTTCTACGGCTTCGCCCTGAATGATGATCACGCTATCCTTGCTGCTGCCGCCCACGCCGCACTTGTTTTTCAGCAGCTTTTCCAGGGCTTTCAGGTCGTCACTCGTTCCTCTATAGCCTTCTACGAGTGTTACGGTTTTGCCCTTGCGGCCAGCCCGTTCCATGCGCACTCTCAGTTTCTGCTGGTGGTTGGGCAGAGTGGGTGTTTCGGTTTCCTCCTGAGTTTCATACTGAAAGTCGGGGTTGGTGGAGAAAACAATGCCCAGACGGTCTTTCCAGTCGTTGTTCATGGTTCAATACGTGATTTTTAAGAATGTTCCGCTTTGTGCCGGTACGCTTACGCCTATGGCCTGGTCTGCTTCCATCCTGATGCTGAGCTTGCGGCGAGTGAGCAGCTCGGTTGCCTTGTGGTTTCCGGCAGGAATGCCCAGAAATTGCAGCGCATGCCCGGGAATGGTGAGTTGCGCCTCCTGATCTTGGTCGCTGAAGTTGGCAATGACGAAGATGGCCTCGTTTCCGGCCTGGCGGATGAAGGCATAGAGATGCTGCGCATCGAAAATGGGGGAAAGGGGGTTGACATACATCAGGTCGAAAAAGCGGCCTTCCGTCAGGGTCCGTTCCGTTTGCGAGAGGCGGAGCACCTTTTTATAATAGGTATAGAGTTCGCGGTTGGGAGCCGAAAGTTTTTCCAGGGTATACTTGCCGCCGTTGCGCCACTCGCTGATCAGGGGCAGGGCACAGTAGTCGAAGATGGACGTCCTGCCGTCCAGGCCGCTGTAGCCTTCGGCATTCATGCCGCGTTCGCCCAATTCCTGCCCGAAGTAGAGCATAAAGGGGTTGACGTTCATGCACGAGGCCACAATCAGGGCCGGCCGCCCCTTTTCCATCTTGCCTGCAAAGAAATCGGAGGCTATGCGCTGCTCGTCGTGGTTTTCCAGGAAATTCAGCATGTGGCCCTGAATGTCGCCCACCTGCTTCCAGCATTCCGACAGGTCGCTGGCCGGCCGCTCCTCGCGCATCACGGCGCGGAGCGTGTCGTAGAGGCCCACCTTGTCGTAAAGATAGTCAAACCTTCCGTGATGGAGGTATTCCCGATAGCGCGAGGGCTGATATACCTCGCCTATGAAGATGACGTCAGGAAACTGGTCGCGCACCTGCGCGATGGCCCAGTTCCAAAAGGCGCATGGCACCATTTCGGCCATGTCGCAGCGAAAACCGTCTACGCCCATCGCGCACCAGTGGAGCAGAATGTGCAGCATTTTGTGCCAAGTGTCGGGGATGGGGGTGAATCGCTCCTGGTGGCCACCGCCATAGTCAATGCCATAGTTGAGTTTCACCGTTTCGTACCAGTCATGTTGTGTGGGACAGGGCGTAAAGCAGTCGTTGCCCGTGGCTTTGGCCGGAAACTCGCGGTAGGGGGCCTGCTCCGTGGCGGTCATGTTGAACTGGC
This sequence comes from Bacteroidaceae bacterium, assembly GCA_017468985.1. Taxonomy (GTDB): domain Bacteria; phylum Bacteroidota; class Bacteroidia; order Bacteroidales; family Bacteroidaceae; genus UBA6382. The sequence continues at coordinate 33,630 of JAFUHF010000054.1, read as the reverse complement.
CCCTGAGGGGCTCCCCGGGAATGTAGTAGAAGTTGTTTTGCGGCGAGAAGGCCTGCAGGGGGTTGTCGTCAGCTCCGAAGTCCTTCACGCCTGAGGGTTTGGCGTCGGAGCAGTACTGGCGTGCCACGTGGTTGGGCACGAAGTCCATCACCATGCGCAGTCCCACGGCGTGGGTGCGCTCCACGAGGGCGCCAAACTCCTTCAGCCGCTTCTCCGGGCTTGAGGCCAGGTCGGGATCGATGTCGTAATAGTCTTTTACGGCATAGGGCGAACCGGCCTTGCCCTTCACCACTGCGGCGTGGTCCTTCCTGATGCCGTAGGCCGAATAGTCCGTGGTGGTGGCATGTTCCAGCAGGCCGGTATACCAAACGTGCGTGGTGCCCAGCTCCTTGAGTTTGCGCAGGAAGGTTTTCGTGATGTCGTTCATCTTGCCGCATCCGTTCTGGCTGATGTCGCCATGGGGCAGGGTGGGCAGCTTGTCGTTTCCGAAGATGCGTGGCAGTAGTTGGTAGATGAGCATGACGGGAAAGAAAAGTCGTTGGAGTAAAAATTAAAAATGCGGAGAGCACAGACCGAAGCCTGTGCATCTCCACTTTTTGTCATGAGGGAAATATTTTGTCTAACCTGAGGTTTACTCTATTCCGCTGATGGTTACGGCTTCGTTGCCCTTGCAAATCTTGACAATCATGCCCTGCAAGGCCTTGCCCGGGCCACATTCTGTGAAATCGGTTGCACCGTCGGCCACCATGCTGCTTACTTCCACCGTCCAGCGAACGGGCGAGGTGAGCTGTGCAATGAGATTTTGCTTGATGTCGGCTGCGTCAGTGTGAGCCTTGCCGTCTACGTTCTGGTAAACGGGACACTTGGGGGCTTTGAATTCGGTGTTCTTGATGGCCTCTTCGAGCTCGTCCTTGGCCGGCTGCATCAGGGGCGAATGGAATGCGCCACCCACCTTGAGCACCAGTGCGCGCTTTGCGCCGGCTTCTTTCAGCTTTTCGCATGCTGCGTTTACGGCCTCAATGTCGCCGCTGATTACCAACTGACCGGGGCAGTTGTAGTTGGCCGGAACCACGATGCCATTTTCACCGCTCACTTCCTGGCAAACTTCTTCCACCTTCTCGTCGGGCAGGCCGATGATGGCTGCCATCGTTGAGGGTTTCACTTCGCACGCCTTCTGCATGGCCATGGCACGTGCGTATACCAGTTTCAGACCGTCTTCGAAGCTCAGCGCACCTGCGGCTACCAAAGCCGAAAACTCTCCCAGGGAGTGGCCGCCTACCATTTCGGGCTGCAGCTCGGGGGTGCAGAGGGCTTTGATTACGGAATGCAGAAATACGGCCGGCTGAGTGACTTTCGTTTGCTTCAACTCCTCGTCGGTGCCGGAAAACATGATGTCGGTGATGCGATATCCAAGAATGTCGTTTGCTTTTTCAAAAAGTTCTTTTGCCAAAGCATGGTTCTCATACAAGTCTTTGCCCATTCCTACGAACTGGGCTCCCTGACCGGGAAAAACTACAGCTTTCATTATTTTTACTAATTGTTTGGGCTGCAAAAGTACGAATATATATCCAATGGAGAGCGGTTTCTCTGGCTTTTTTTCTTTCCCGAAATCCGATTAGGCCCGTAGGCAGGGGGATTTCTGACATGTGGCATTGCCAAACCTGAGGGCTCGCATCCTGAGAGGAGGAAAGTTGCGATTTTCGCAATTATCTCCTGATTTTAACATTTTCGGTTAGATCCTTGGTTTTAGCTTGCGGATTTCTGATTTATCCAGACGGCTCAGGCTGTTTTGACGAGGGGTTTTTAACAAAGCAAAAGCGGACATGATTTTTTGCCTTGGGGAAATGGGCATTCCAAGTTGGCGCGGAAAATTTTGCCGTGGCGATTTTAACATTCCAAATTGGCCCCGTTAATTTTGCCATGGTGATTTTAACATTCCAGGTCGGCGCGGTGAATTTTGCCATGGCGATTTTAACATTCCCGAAGTGCTCAGCCCGTTTTTCCTTGGCAATTTGGCCAGACTGGTTTTGGAAAGCAAGAATCCCTGGGAGAAATCTTTTGGCCGAAAGCGGAAAGCGCGGATGTCCTCGGGATTTATCTTGTCCGCCTTTTCTACGCCCTTATATAATAAGGTTAGGAGGAAAGGCCACAGGGAGAAGTCTTTCCTCCTTCAGGGAGACGGGCTGCTTCGCGAGGAAACGGTTAGGGAACGAGCAGTTTGGTGCCTGCGCTTGCAGAAGCGTTGCTGGTGCGCAGCAGATAGATGCCGGGCCTGATGGCCGAGGGAAAAACTACTGTGGTAGCTCCCTGAACCGCGTGGATCACCGTGACAAGCTGGCCGCAAGGGCTGTAAACCTGAATGTCGGTAGGTCCGGCTGCCGGAGCGGAGAGCAGCAGTTGCTGGCCGCTCATCTTGAGCTTGGTCACTTCGCCCTGACTGGCCAGTACAGGAGCAATGCCGTCCACATTGGCCTCAATGGCCGAATAGATGGCCTCAATCAGCTTGACGCTGAGGTGGTAGGCGGTGCCGTCGGTGATTTTCCCTGTATTCAGATTGATGCCCTTGAAGGTGAGGGGGCATTTTTCGCGTTTGTCGAGGCTGCTGATGGAAGCTACGGGTATTTCGATGAGGTTGTCTTCGCCGGTTGTCAGCGTGGTGCGGTAAGCCCCCGATACGGTTTTGCCCAGCGCACTGCTGAAGGTCAGAATGACTGCGTTCACGGTGAGTTCTCCCGGGTTGACCACCACGCGGAAAGTGTCGGGAATTTTTGCGTAAGGTGATCGAGGCTGGTCTGCGTGTTGAGCATTTGGCCGTTCTTGGGAATGAGCGGATGACCGCTTACGCACTGAATGGTCCAGTTTGCCGATGCATAACTGCCACAGGCAGCAAGCAGGAGGGCCAGGGTAAGGGTAAATGGATGCTTCATTTAGGAATGTTTTTAAGATGAATGGATAAAAAAATAGTCTTTTTGACATGCCAAAAGGGGATGAGGTTAAATCCGGAAGCCTCGATTTATGGCGTAACGAAGTATTTACGTTACGAACGGAGTAAAAGAGTCGGCCATTTGAGGGTGGGCGAAGATGGGGTGGAAAGTACCGTTTTTCTCAGATATTATTATTACTTTTGCATCGAAGAATAACAGAGGCAAAGGTGTATGGCTACAGACGACATCAACATAAATGGTAAGCATTACTCCGCATTGACGGCTCAGGCTGTCAGATACTTTTGGAGTACCAAGCAACGACAGCTTTCCGACAGCAGCGACCTGTCCAATCGTGGAGCAGTTGTGGGCGGAAAGCAGATGGACGGTTTCATAGAGCTACTGAAAAAAGTTGCCGTCAACGCCGGTGTTCCTTCTGATTCCATCATTACGGACAAGAATTATCTGCCGGGCTACTTCCGCTCGTCCAAAGACTGGGATATGCTCATCATTTCGCCTTCAGGCAAGCTCCTTGCTGCCATAGAACTGAAGTCACAAGTGGGGTCATATGCCAATAACTTCAACAATCGGGCCGAAGAAGCCATTGGTTCGGCCGTTGACTTGTGGACGGCCTTTCGCGAGGGGCAGTTTCCCTGTCAGCAAGCTCCCTGGGTGGGATGGCTGATGGTCGTAGGCCGCGATAAGGCTTCGGAACGGCCTGTACGTAACCATGAACCACATTTTCCTGTTCGTTCGGAGTTTAATGGCACTTGCTATCTTGACCGGTACCGCATTCTTTGCCAGAAACTCATTCGCGAGCGTCACTATACGTCAGCGGCCCTGCTATGGACAAGTGATGCAGAAACATATGGCAGTATGACTGAGGATATTTCCATTGGACGCTTCCTAAGTTCATTTTCCAGCTACTTAACCGGAATGTCGGATGAGTTCAAATAGTTCGATTCTCTTTGGTCTTCGTTCGAATGGCGGACAGCATGGCGATGTGTGCACGTCGCCGGAAGTGGTTCGCTATATGCTTGACGAAGTAGGCTATACCGCAGACCAAAACCTGAGCGGCGTCAGGATTCTTGAGCCATCGTGTGGAGAGGGAGAATTTGTCGTGGAGATAGCACGACGGCTCCAGCTTTCGGCCAGCCATTTCCATTTCGATGTCAATGAGGCATTTCTGCGCAACGTCAGAGCCTATGACATTGATGCAAAGAAAATTGAGCGGTGCAGGAATCGCGTGGGCCAGTTGGGAATTGCTTCGGTTGAAGCCATCAGGGTGGCAGACTTTTTGAAGACCGAAAGGGAAGAAACCGACATAGTGGTGGGCAATCCCCCATACGTCCGTTACGAGAATATTCCCAAGGAGATGATTGACTTTTGCCGCTCTGCATTCTCCACGTTCCATTATCGTTCCGACCTCTACGTTCCATTCTTCGAAAAAACACTTGCGGCACTCGCTCCAGACGGTGTGCACTGCTTCATTTGTTCCAATCGTTGGTTTAAAAACGAATACGGAAAGAAACTCCGACACCTGATAGCCACCCAATACCAATTGCGGACCATCATCAACCTTGAGCATTCAGACGCATTCCAGGAAGATGTGCTTGCCTATCCGGCGATTACCGTGATGTCTGCCGGTGGACGTTCCGAAAGATTTGGTTATGCAGAATGTGGCCGAGTAGAAGCACTTGTTCACACTCGGACATCGCAGCGAGTCATGCCTAAAGACGGGGATTGGACCGTAGCTTTTAGTACGTTGCCGGATCGTCCATCGTTTATGACCATCGAACAGCAGGGTTTCAAGATTGGAATAGGCGTGGCTACAGGAGCAGATGCCATCTTCATCTCGCGCGATCTTCCGCAGAAGGTGGAATCCGAATTGATCATGCCTGGCATCAATGCCCGAGACCTGCGAGGTAACCGTTTTCAATGGCAAGGAGAATATTTGCTCAATCCCTACAATCGGGACGGCAGCTTAGTGAACCTTTCCGACTATCCGCGCGCCAATGCATATCTGGAACGCCATAGGGAGCGCCTCGCTGCACGACACATTGCCAAGAAATCGCCTTCGCGCTGGTATAAAACAATTGACCGAATCAGTCCAAGCCTTCTTTCACAGCCCAAAATACTTTTACCAGACATGTCGGGAAATACTTTTGTGTTTGTTGACGAAGGTACGTTCTACCCATTGCACAATATATATTATATAATAGGTAGTACTTCCGATCAGCTCCGTCTTCTTGCAGCATTCCTGATGTCAGACTTCGTAAGGAACCAACTGGCTGCTGTTTCTAACCAGATGAACGGTGGTTTTTCGAGATGGCAGAGTCAGCATTTGAGAAAATTACGATTACCTAACCTCAATGCCCTTCCAGCATCAGAAGCAAAGCAGATACTTGCATACTACGAGCGTCGGGAAATTTCAAAAATCAATTCTACGATCAATCGCTTTCTCGCAACAGCATAAACATTATTCTGAAGGGGAAAAAGGCCGATCTACTTCTCTTATCGCTCGTTTATACCTTAGGTTTTACAAGAAATTTTGTTCGAATAAACCGTGAGGAGAAATTTCCTGTAAAAGTTTTGCATAATGGTCATATTATTGTAATTTTGCAGCGCGAAAAGGTTTCGGCCCCGACCGTTTGGGGCTGATTAAAGGGAATCCGGTGAAAATCCGGAGCTGTACCTGCAGCTGTAACCCCCTTTTATTCGTTGCTTAAAGAGTGCCACTGCGAAGTTCGTGGGAAGGCTAAGCACGAGGGGATAGCCAGAAGACCTGCCTTTGCGAACCATAAGTGGCTCAAAGCTTTCAGGAATAAAGGCAAGGAGCTGTGCTAAAGACTTGGATTTTCCAAAGCCAGACTGCGAGGAGTATTGCTTCCGCAGAGGCTGAACGGACTCAGGCATTATGGTTCGGCGATGCACGAGGAAGAACCATGATGAAGTTGAGAGTAGTTCTGACATGGGCCGCAACGGCCCTGATGGCAAGCACAGGAGTTTGGGCCCAAACCCCTGCGGCCGACAGCCTGCGACGTGAGCGTTTGCTGGAAACCGTGGTAGTGACTGGCACGGGAACGCAGAATGCGCTGAAAAACACTCCGATAGAGACCGAAGTGATCAGCGGAAAGATGTTGCGGCAATATGCCGGACAAAGCATTGAAGACATTTTGGGTAGCCTTTCGAGCAGCATCGATTTTGGCGAGAACGACATGGGTAGCCACATTCAGATGAACGGACTGGGCAACGGCTACATCCTGATACTCATTGACGGAAAGCGCATTCACGGCGACAACGGTGGTGAAAACGACCTGGGACTGATAGATCCGCAGAACATTGACCGTATCGAAATCGTGAAGGGTGCAAGTTCTGCGCTCTACGGCAGTGACGCCATTGCCGGAGTGATCAACATCATTACAAAGAAGCATACTGAAGCCGTCTTACTGAATAACAGTACGCGCGTGGGCAGTTACGGTGACGTGAGGCAGCACAACAGCGTGGGACTTTCCTTTGGCAAGTGGGCCTCGCTCACGAGGTTTCAGCTGCAGCACTCTGACGGATGGCAAAACACATCGGTGGAGGATCCGTCGCAGACGGAATTTCTCATTACCGACAGCAGGAACAAGACCGTGAACCGATACACTAACTACCAGCTGGCAGAGCGGCTGACCTATGCCCTGAACCCGGCGGTGGAGCTCTATGCCGATGGAAGCCTGTACTGGAAGCGCATTTATCGCCCCAGCGGCAAGTATGCACAGAGTGACGTGAAAACCTACGACATGGAATACCAAAATGCCTCGGTGAGCGGAGGAGGAAAGTGGAAGATCAACAAGGATGACTTCGTAACCCTTGACGTAGACTGGAATCGCCATGCCTATTACTACAATTTCACTGACACCACGCTGGTTGACGGCTACGTAAACGGACGTTTCACACCGTATTTCCCCTATTTCCCAGGACAAAAGGATTTGCAGAGTGATCAGCAGCGCACCATGGCCAATCTCAAGGGCGTATTCCTGCTGCCCGAGTTTAATCGCCTGAGCGTAGGGGCTGAATGGCGCTACGACTGGCTGGACGCTCCGATGAGAGTGGCAGGCGGAAGGGCCACGGACAATACGGAAGCGCTTTTCATCCAAGACGAATGGAACAAGCTGAAATGGCTGCAGCTCACGGGAGGAATGCGCCTGACACGCAACGAACAGTTTGGCACCAAGCTCACGCCCAAACTGTCGGCCATGCTGAGCTTAGGCGATTTTCGGATAAGGACCACGTGGAGCAAAGGATTCAAGACGCCAACGCCCAAAGAACTTCACTATCGCTACGTGCGCGACATGAACGGCACCTATCTCTATCTGGGCAACACCGATCTGAAGCCGCAACGCTCTGACTATTTTTCGCTCAACGGAGAGTACAGGACGGGAAGGCTGTCCATTTCGGCCACCCCCTATTATAATAAGGTAAGAGACATGATAGCCCTCGTAACGATTCCTACCACGGCGGCTCCGGGCGATCTGATTGTGACCTACGACCCCGTGAAGGTGAGACAGTATAAAAACCTGGAGCAAGCCAAAACCTATGGGGTGGACGTGACTGCGCGCTATGCCGTAGGCGAATGGTCGATGGGCGGCGGATATAGCTATTTAGACACAGAGGCCGAGCAGTATGACAGCAATCATGAACGGATGCGCCGAGTGATCATTGACGGCATGGCCCACCATAAAGCCAATGTCTTTCTGAACTGGAACCACTCCTTTACGCGAGCCTACAAGCTCGGGGTGGGGCTCTTCGGGCGGATGTCCACGAAGCGTTATTATCAGATCAACGGCAACGGAAAGGGCTATCAGCTGTGGCGACTCACCACCTCGCACACCTTCCTCCGCGGCAAGCATACCACGTATGCACTCGACGCAGGGGTGGACAATATCTTCAACTACTGCGACCGCACTTACCACGGGCTTCATCTGGGAACCACTTCGCCCGGGCGTACCGTTTATGCCACTTTCAACATAAAATTCAGTAAAGGAAAAAAGTTTAATAACAATAATACCAATTTCAAATCAAATCAAGATGAAGAAGATTAAATTTATGATGTTGGCCATGATGGCCATCATGGTAAGCGTTGGTTTTACGGCATGCAGCGATGACGACGACCCCGTATCCAACATGGAACAGTATCAGCGCACCGTTGATGCAACGGTGAAGGCGCAGAAGAAGAGTAACAAAGCCATTCTTTTGGTGGCCTTCGGAAGTACGTGGCAGCAGGCCTACGACGCTTTCGACGAAACCGTGGAAGCCTACAAGAGCGCTTTCTCCGGTTACGATGTTTACCTGTCGTTCTCCTCAGCCATCTGCATCAACCGCGCAGCAGCTGGTGAAAATGTGGCTCCCCGTAATTTCTATGCCCCACAGTTCTGGCTGGAAGCCTTCGGCCGCGTGCAGTATGACGAAGTGATAGTGCAGTCGCTGCAAGTGATTCCGGGCGAAGAGTTCAGCCGCGTGGTGAACGCCATGAAAGACTTTGCCAACAACAGCAACGGTGACATTGACGACGAATATCTTTCGAAGATGACGCTGAAACTTGGGCAGCCGCTCATGGCCAGCGCCGACGAGGACGTAGAGAACCTGGCTAAGGCTATTAACACCAATTTCAGCGCCCAAGCTGCTAAGGGAGTTGTGGCATTCATGGGTCACGGCAATCCGGATGAGTATGATACTTACAAAGCCAATGTGCGCTACACACAATTGGAAAAAGCTCTTCAGAAAATCAACAAGAACTACTCTGTAGGTACGGTAGACATGTCCGAAAACTACAAGACCAACGTGAAAGACCGCATGCAGGATGCCGGTATCACCTCTGGTACGGTATATTGCGCACCGCTGATGAGCATCGCCGGTGACCACGCTCACAACGACATGGCCGGTGACGACGATGAATGGGAATTCAACGACGAAAACGGCGAGATGGAAGGCACGAGCTGGAAGGTTTACTTCGCTGACCAGCGTGGCGGTGGCTATACCTGCAACGACGAAACCATGCTCAACAAGGGATTGCTCGAATACGCAAACGTTCGTCAGCTCTGGATGAATCATACCAGAAATGCCGAAGCCGTTGACTACTATCACTCAAAGAATCCCGAGTAGTACATTATTTATGGAAGGAAATTCTGTAAAAATGACAGTCTCTTATCTTTTCTCTTAATATATCGTAATGATTTCAGGTCTGTGCCGTCTTGCAGGCATGGCATCTCCACAAGGCCATGCTTGCACGCGGTGCAGATTCTTAGTTTTTTTCTATGAATTATAAAATCGCCTTATTCTTCTTTTCCATTTCGCTGGGTGTCAGCGCCCAACGCCCATTTCTTCAGAAAGATACGATGCGTCGTTCCGGCATCAACAAAACCAACGAGCTCAATCCTATCGTGGTAACCGGTAGCGGCACACATCAACGCCTCAAAAACACCATAACTCCCGTCACCGTTATCAATGCTAATGACATTCGCCAGACGGGAACCACTGATTTCATGCAGGTTATGCAGCAAACCGTGCCCGGGCTGTCTTTCCTGCCCAATTCCATGGGCTCCTACCTGATGCTCAACGGCCTCTCCAACAAATATGTGCTTATTCTCGTGAATGGGAAGAAACTCATTGGCGACATTTCCAACAATATTGATCTGGGCCGCTTAGACCTGAGCCGCGTGAAGCGCATCGAGGTGCTTAACGGGGCAGGCTCTTCGCTTTATGGCAGCGACGCCATAGCCGGAGTGATAAACATCATCACCGCCGATCCGCAGGACGAGCTTTCGCTCACGTCGTCGTCGCGCTTTTCAGGGAAAGGCATCTTTACGCAAACGGCAAACCTCGACATCGTAAAAGGCAAGTGGGGAAGCTCCACGTCGTTCAAGCACGACGAGGCCGACAGCTGGCAAAACTCACCATACGAACAGGTAACGGAAAACGGCGCAACGACTTTGCGCGAAACGCTCTATCCACTTTCCGTGGGCTACCACTCCAACATGCTAAACCAGAAGTTCACCTTCAAGCCCAACGAGCGTTTGTCCACATATCTTTCGGGAAACTATTACTGGAAGCTGACCGACAGGCCACGCGCCCGTAAAGACGTCACCGGCGGCTATAATTACGACCTGCACTACGAGTCTTGGCGCTTTGAGGGTGGGGGTGTCTACAAATTCAGTCCTAAAGCTTCCCTGCAGCTCGATCTTACGGCCGATGACTACGATCAACATCATCGCTATACCGTGGAGTCGGGCAAATATCAGCCAGGCGATTATACCTTCACCAAGAATCAGCGCTTCTACGATGCCGAATTGCGCGGCATCCTCCATTTCTACGACCAAAGCACCACGGTTTTTGGTCTCGACGCCCGTGACGACCAGCTGAAAGCCAGCAGCGGAAACATCGAAGGCAGCGCTTCCACCCTGTCTGCCTATGCGCAGCACGAAACACCCATCGTGGGAGGCCTGAAAGCCGTAGCCGGTCTCCGATTTGACCACCACGAGCAGGCCGGCTCGCATCTGAGTCCCAAACTTGCACTGATGCAGTCCGTTGGCGATTTCCGCTTCCGTGCCACTTACGCCCACGGTTTCATTGCCCCACAGCTTAACGAGCTTTACTACAAGTATTATAACGATAACGGCGGACGCGTGCCCTCCGTCATCATCGGCAACGAGCATCTCAAGCCCGGAAAGAGCAATTACCTCTCGGTGAGCACCGAATGGCGCACACGCCGAGTGAGCGCCGGAGTGACAGGCTATCTGAACTTCCTTGATCAGATGATCACGCGCCAGTCCTATACCATAACTGACGAAGTCAAGGCCTGGGCCCTCCAGCACCTTGAGGTTACTCAGGCACAAGTTGACCGCATGACGCGCTTCAGTCGTTACGTCAACTTCGACCGTGCCATTGTCCGTGGTTTCCAGACAGATGTCACGGCCCGTCTGCCCTTAGGCTTCAGTCTCACTGGCGGCTACAACTTTGCCTACTCTCGCGGTAAGCTGAGCGGCGAGTGGCAGAACATCGAACGCAGCATGCGCCACACGGCCACGCTTTCGGCCAATTACGCCCATCGCTGGCTCCACTATGGACTTTCGGTAAACCTCAATGGCCGTCTGCAAAGCAAGCGTTACTATCCTGGCGAAGAGGCTGCTCCGGGCTACGGCCTGTGGAACCTCAATACGCGCCATTCGTTTACCCCTTTCATCTGGGTGGATGCTGATTTCAGCCTGGGCGTTGACAATATCTTCAACCGTAAGGACATGCGCCCCTATGGTCTGAATCGCAGCCTTCTGTCGCCAGGCCGGATGCTCGTGTTCGGACTGACACTCAAGTTCAAGAACCCTTCAAAATCCTGATGAATTCCAAGATCTTTATCGTAGGCTTAGGTCCCGGCAGCGAAGCCGACGTCACCCCTGCGGCCCGTGCGGCTTTGCAGGCGGCTGACGTAGTGATCGGTTACAAGTACTATTTCCGTTTCGTAAGCGCTTGGGTGCGCCCCGATGCGCTCTGTGTCGACACCGGCATGCGTCAGGAGCGCGACAGGGCGGCGCAGGCATTTTCCTGGGCCGACGAAGGCAAGACCGTCTGCGTCATCAGTTCGGGTGACGCCGGTATCTACGGCATGGCGCCGCTGCTCTATGAAATGAAGCGCGAGCGCCACAGCTCCGTGGAGTTAGAGGTGATTCCCGGCATCAGTGCTTTCCAGAAGGCGGCTGCGCTTCTTGGTGCTCCCATCGGCCACGACTTCTGCGTGATTTCCCTCAGCGATCTCATGACGCCTTGGAAGAAAATCGAGCAGCGCATCATTGCTGCCGCCGTAGCCGACTTCGTCGTTGCGGTCTATAATCCGCGCAGCCACGAACGCTACTGGCAACTCCACCGTCTGCGCGAGCTCCTGCTCCTCCACGGCAAGCATCCGTCCACTCCCGTGGGCTGCGTGCGTCAGGCCGGCAGGGAAGGGCAGGAGGTTACCGTCACTACCCTCGAAAGCCTTGATCCTGACATGGTGGATATGTTCACCGTACTCATCATCGGCAACGAGCAGACTTACGTTGCCGACGGCCACGTCATCACTCCGCGCGGCTACTATGCCGAACAGCCTGACGATGCGGCCTCTGGTATCGGCCAGCACATCATGATGCAGAGCTTCCGCACCATCGCTTCTGAACTTCGCCATCCCGATCTTCCTCTCGACCATAAATGGGCCCTCCTTCACGCCATTCATACCACGGCCGATTTCCAAATGGAGGACCTTCTCTATACCGACCCTGATGCCGTGGCCCGTCTTTACCAAATGGTGGCCGACGGCCAGTTGAAACACATCGTAACCGACGTTACGATGGTGTGCAGCGGCATTCGCAAAGGTGCATTGGAGCGGCTGGGCATCACAGCCCATTGCTATCTGGGCGATGAGCGCGTAGCTCTGCTGGCTCGCGATCTCGGCATTACGCGCACGCAGGCTGGCATCCGTCTTGCCGTAGAAGAACACCCCGATGCACTCTATGCTTTCGGCAATGCCCCCACCGCACTCATGGAACTTTGCAAACTCATTCGCCGCGGCAAGGCCCACCCAGCCGGAATCATTGCCGCTCCCGTGGGGTTTGTCCACGTAGAGGAGAGCAAGCACATGGTGAAACCCTTCCGCCACATTCCCAAGCTCATTGTAGAGGGTCGCAAGGGCGGTAGCAATCTTGCCGCCACGCTTTGCAATGCCATTCTGACGTTCAACGATGCTGCCCAGCTGCGCCCGGGCCGCGACCTTTAACTTCGCGACAAGGATGAAGCAGATTTTCGTCATCGGCATGAGCGACATCTCGCAGCCCGAGTTTTCCCTTGAGGTTCGCCGTCTGGTGGCTTCGGGTTCCGTTTTTTCCGGCGGCAAGCGCCATCGCGAGATTGTGCAATCTCTACTGCCTGACGGTGCCCGTTGGGTGGACATCACGGTGCCGCTGTCTGATGTGTTCAACACCTATCGCAAGTTCTTTTCGGAAGGGGTAGAAAGCATCATCGTCTTCGCCTCCGGCGATCCGCTGTTCTACGGTATGGCGTCTACCCTCCGGCGCGAAATGGCCGACGTGAACCTTCATACCTTCCCCTACTTCCATTCGCTGCAATTGCTGGCCCACCGCCTCTCCCTGCCGTATCAGGGGCTGCGCCCCGTGTCGCTTACGGGCAGGCCTTGGCAGGAGTTCGACCGCGCCTTGATAGAACGTTCCGCCCTCATCGGCGTGCTCACCGATTCTCGGCTCCATACGCCGTCCCTCATTGCGCAGCGCATGCTGGACTACGGCTATTCTTCCTACCGCATGCACCTGGGCGAGCGTTTGGGCAACGAAACGCTGGAGCGCGTCCGTTCGCTGTCCCTCAGCGAGGCCGCTGCCCTCGATGCCCAAAGTCCCAACTGCCTGATTCTGGAAGCCGATGCGCTTCCTCCGCGGCCCTTCGGCATTCCCGACGATGCTTTCCTTACCCTTGAGGGGCGGCCCGGCATGATCACTAAGATGCCCATCCGCCTCTTGTCGCTGCAAGCCATGGAACTGTCCGCTCGCCGCGTGCTCTGGGACGTAGGCTTCTGTACGGGCTCCGTCAGCATAGAGGCGCGCCTGCTGTTTCCCCATCTCGCGGTAGTGGCCTTCGAGGTGAGGGAGGAAGGCCGTCAGCTCATGGAGCAGAATGCGCACCGTCACGGTGCCCTCGGCATTACCTCGATTATTGGCAATTTCCTTGACCTCGACTGCCATTCGCTGCCGCGTCCCGACGTAGCCTTTCTCGGTGGCTATGGCGGACGCATGGCCGAAGTGCTTTCCAAACTCCGCCAGTTCCTGCTTCCTGGGGGAACGGTGGTGTTCAATGCCGTTTCGCCCGAGAGCGAGCAGCTTTTCCTCTCCTGCGCCTCCGCTTTGGGTTTCAAGCCTGAGCTGTCGCGCCATGTTGCTATCGATCAATATCATCCTATAACCATACTGAAATGCACCTGTCCATCATCTTGATTTCTACGGCCGGCATTGGCGTGGCCCGACGCGTTGCGGAGGGCATGGACGCCACGGTTTACTCCCTCCACTCCGAGCCTGATACGGTTTCCATTCCTTCTGTTGACGACTTTCTGCGTGACCACTGGGCATCGGCCGATGCCCTGCTGTTCGTCGGGGCCATGGGCATTTGCGTCAGGAGCATTGCGCCCTACCTGTGCGACAAGCATACGGATCCAGCGGTGGTTTGCGCCGACGTGAGCGGTCGGCATGTGGTGTCGGTGGTTTCCGGCCACGTAGGCGGAGCCAATGAGTTGGCGCTGGGCATTGCTGCCCTACTGGGCGCGGATCCCGTTGTCACTACGGCGTCCGATGTTACGGGACTTTGGGCACTCGACGTGCTGCCGCGTCAGTTTGGCTGGCAGGCCCACTCCTCGCAGCTGAATGCTCAGATTTCGCTTTTCACCTCTGCCGCTCCCACGGCCCTGCTGCTCTGCGTGCGCGATCAGGGTACCGACTGGCTTGAAAGCCACCTTCCCCCGCACGTAGACCTCTACTATGACTATTCCGACATCGATCAGTCGCGCTACCGCCTGCTCATTGTCGTTTCCCCCCAGCTTCCTCAGGGCATCACGCTGCCCTACGTCCACTATTTTCGCCCTCGTTCGTTGCGCATGGGCGTGGGTCTGGCCCATCAGGCTGGCCCCGTGTACGAAGTTCTTCAGGAAATGAAGGCTGCCCTCCAGGAGCAGGGCATTCCTCCCGAGGCGGTCCGCACCGTGGCCACCATTGAGGAGAAACGCCACGAGCCCGTGGTTCAGGAACTCGGCCGAACCTACGAGCTGGAGTTCCTTAGTGCCGAAGCGCTGAGCCGCGTGAGCGTACCTCATCCCAGCGATACCGTGCTCCGCTACATGGGCACTCCCAGTGTGAGCGAAGCCGCCGCCCTCCAGGGTGGGGAGCGCCGCCTGCTCGTGCCTAAGCAGAAGGGACACCTTTGGACCTTTGCCGTGGCAGCCGACGAGGCCATGTTCCGCCATGGCCGTGTAGAAATCGTGGGAGCCGGACCGGGCGATCCTGATCTTATTTCCGTTCGCGGCCGCCTGATGCTCCAGCGAGCCGACCTCATTCTCTATGCCGGCAGCCTGGTGCCCAAGCGGCTCACCGACTGCGCCAAGCCCGGAGCCACGGTGCGCAGCTCCGCAGGCATGCACCTGGAGGAGCAGGTGGAACTTATGAAGTCCTTCTGCGACCGCGGCCTCTTCGTGGTGCGCCTCCATACGGGCGACCCCTCGCTCTACGGCGCCATACAGGAGCAGATGAATCGCTTTGACCAACTGGGCATCTCATACCATCTCACGCCGGGCATCTCGGCTTTTCAGGCTGCCAGCGCGGAGCTGCGCTCGCAGTTCACCATCCCTCGCCGCGTCCAGACCATCATCCTTACGCGCGGCGATGGCCGTACGCCCATGCCTGAGCGCGAGCAGCTCCATTTGCTGGCCCGTTCGCGTAGCACCATGTGCATCTATCTGAGTGCCGACATCGTGGAAAAGGTTGAGCAGGAGTTGCTTCAGGAATATCCGCCCACTACGCCCGTTGCCGTGTGCTACCGTCTGACGTGGCCCGAGCAGCGCATCTACCGCGGCACGCTCTCTGAGCTCACCACGCTGGTTCGTTCCAACCGGCTCACGCTTGATACGCTCATCGTCGTGGGCGACGCCATTGGCAACCGCGAGGGTCTTTCGGAACTCTACTCGCCCCATTTCACTCACCTTTTCCGCAAGGGCGACCAATGATTCTGATTCTCGGGGGCACCACTGAGGGCCGCATGGCCGTTTCCACGCTCGAAGAGGCCGGACAGCCCTATTTCTATTCCACCTTTTCCGACCTCCAGCAGGTGGCTATGCCCCACGGCCAGCGCATTCAGGGCGGACTGGACGAGGAGGCTATGCAGAATTTCTGCCAGCGCCACCAGATCCGCCTGCTCATTGATGCCGGTCATCCCTTTGCCACCCAGCTCCACCATACCGTGGCCGCCGTGGCGCGCCGCATGCACCTTCCGGCCATCCGCCTGGAGCGCATCTATCCGCCGCGCTCCGAGCAGGTCCATTGGTGCGCCGACTATGCTGACGCCGTGCGCCAGATTCTGAAGGGCGGCGTCCGTCGCCTGCTGGTCCTGACCGGAGTGAAGACCATCGCCTCCTTGCTCCCTCTGCGCGAGGGCGGAGTGGACTGCCGGTTTCGCATCCTGCGGCGCGATTCTTCCGTAGAGGCCGCCCTGGCCTTGGGTGTGAAGGAAAGCGAGCTCCTCTTCTACGAGGCTGACGAGCCCGTGCCCCTCCTTTCGGGCTACGAGGCCATCCTTACGAAAGAAAGCGGCCTTTCCGGCGGTTTTCCTGAAAAGGTCAGCGAGGCCCTCGGCCGTGGTTTGAAGGTCTTTGCCGTGTGTCGCCCCAGCTTGCCCGACGGTTTCGTCGTCGTGAACGGGCCCTACGGCCTGCGCCGCATGGTGGAACGCCTCCTTCCGGAGTTCTTTCCGCTGCACAGCGGACTTACCACCGGCACCTGTGCAACGGCCTGCGCCCTGAGCGCCCTTACGGGCCAGAGCGAGGTGCAGGTCACGCTGCCCAACGGCGAGTCCATTCCCCTCAGGGTGGAGCAGGGCGAGGGCTATACCTATATCTTCAAGGACAGCGGCGACGACCCCGACGTCACTCGCGGCACGGAAATCCGCGTGAGCCTGGAGGAACGGGAGGCGTTCGACGCGGCCTTGCTCAAAGAGGCAACGGCCGATCCCGACTTCACCCCTGAGCTCCCCGTGCTCATACGCGGCGACGAGGGGGTGGGGCGCATCACGCTTCCGGGCTTTGGCTATCCTGTGGGCTCTCCGGCCATCAACCGCGTGCCGCGCCAGATGATCCGCCAAAACCTGCGCCCACACCTGCGGCGGCCAGTGATTGTCACCATCAGCATTCCTGAGGGCCGCGAGCTGGCGCGCCGCACGTTCAATCCGCGTCTGGGCATTGAGGGCGGCATTTCCGTGATAGGCCAGTCCGGCATCATCATGCCCTTCTCCAAGGAAGGATTTCTGGAGTCTGTGCGCAAGTGCGTTCAGGTGGCAGCGGCTACAGGCCTGAGCCATGTGGTGATCAACTCGGGAGCCAAGAGCGAGCGCTTCATACGTGAGCGCTATGCCGAACTGCCCGGTCAGGTGTTCGTGGAATATGGCAACTACATTGGCGACACGCTGCGCATAGCCCACGAGGAAGGCATCCGCCGCGTCACGCTGGGCGTAATGATAGGCAAAGCCGTAAAGCTGGCTGAAGGCCACCTTGATACGCACAGCCGCAATGTGGTGATGAACCGCGACTTTGTGGCCCAATTGGCTTCCGAAGCAGGCTGCCCCGAGGAGTTGGTGGCTCAGGTGAGGAACCTCAACATGGCGCGCGACCTCTGGACGCTGCTGCCCGAACCGTTAGTGCCTGGCTTTGCCGCTACGCTGCTGCGCCACTGCCAGTCCGTATGCGCCCCCCTGCTGCCTGACGGGCATCTCGAAATTCTCTTGATAAGCGAGGAAGGGAGAATTTTTGGAATGGAGAATTGAGAGATAAGAATTGAGAATGGAGAATTGAGAGTTGAAAATTGAGGATGGAGAGTTGAGAGAATGCAAGGGTGAATGAAGCATTGAACCATCAATTTTCAATTTCCTCCACAGCGTTTTGCACAATGAGTCCTGCCAGTATGAAGCCGAAGATGGCGGTGATGTGGGCCAGGGTGCCATTGATCTGGGCCTTTGAGGAGCACCACTCATGGTTGAGCAACTCCGGGTTGCAGGGGCCCATTTTTGCTTTGGGACACATGCACTGCTCGGTGCCGCAGGTGGCGTTGTGGCCTCGGTTCTGGAGTAGCTCGTCGGAATAGATGCACTGAAACTTTTTTCGCGGAAACGTCTTGCTGCGCTTGAAGCGGTTCCTCAGAGCCCGGGCCAAGGGGTCGCCCTGCACTTTCCAGAATTCGGCCACGCGGATGCGCGTGGGGTCCATCTTGAGCGCGGCGCCCATGGAGGAGTAGAACTTAGGGCCGTTGAGCTCCGTGGCCTGGAGGATGAGCAGTGCCTTGTCCTTGAGGGAGTCGATGGCGTCGACAATGTAGTCGTACTCGCTGAGCTGGAACTCATGGGCCGTCTGTTCCGAGAAGATCTGCTGCACGGCGGTGATTTCGGCCTTGGGATTGATGGTGAGTAGGCGCTCGCGCAGGGCGTCGACCTTCACTTTTCCTACCGTCTTTGTGGTGGCCATGAGCTGGCGGTTGATGTTTGTGATGCACACGCGGTCGGAGTCAACGATGGTGAGCCTCCTGATGCCCGAGCGCACCAGGCTCTCGGCGCACCACGAGCCCACGCCGCCCACGCCGAAGATGATGACGCGTTTCCGTGCCAGGCTTTCCATGGCCTGCTCGCCGATGAGCAGTTCGGTGCGGCGGAAAACGGCTTGTTCTATGGTCATGATGTGAGATTTTACGTTTCAGGGGTCAAAGGGCGTAGCGTCCGGCGTCGCCCTTCTGGCGAATCTGGCGCCTGCGCTCCGAGGGGGTGCAGTGATGGTCGCGCATGTAGGTATAGTAGAGGTTCTGTCCCGTGCCTATGCCGCTTCTGCGTGCCACCTCCGATAGTTTCAGGTTGGTAAAGCGTAGTAGGTCGTCGGCCTGCAGCGTGCGCCACATCAGAGCAAAGTCGCAGCCCATGATGCCTGTGAGGATGAACACCATGGCAAAGAGTTCCGACACTTCGATGCCCCGTTTCTTGGCAAAAGGCTCGGGGGAGTTGTTGCCGGCAGAAAGGTAGTTTAGGTATTGGTCGAAAATGTCGATGCCCGTAGGCCGCGTGTTGCGCTCCAAGGGCTGATAGACGGCTTCGCCTTCTTCGTTGAAACTGCGTACGTAGCGGAAGGGCATGAAGTAGATCTGCTCAAGTGGAAACTGCGGTTCCACGCTGAGTTGGTGATGGCGGTGCGGAGTGACAGGAAGGCCGTCGGGGCGGTGCCAACGGTTGAAGGGAACTTTTCCTTGCATTTTCAGATCGATCGCTGGATAATGGCTGCAAAGTTAAGCGTTTTTCTCAGTAACGCCAAGCTGCTGGCAGGAAATTCTCAGAATTTTTACAACTAATGTGTGGTGTGGTTGTGAAATTCCTGAAACGATCATAAGCACTGAAGAAGGAGCTTGATAAAACGCACTGAAGATTACAATCTCCGCAGGAGGTGGTTGTTATCGGGCAGAAAATCTTATAAGCGCGGCGAGCGGTGGTTGTGAAAATCTCGGGATGCCGGCGCCTACGCCTCGAAGTCCTCCGTAACGCTCAAGAGTGCGCAGCCCGTGGCTTCAGGGCTGACCGTGGCGGTGGAGCTTTCCTGCGGCAGCAGCAGCGACTCTCCGGCGCGAAGCGTGGCGGTGCCTCCGGGAGTGGTGACGGTGGCCTCGCCGTCGAAGCCTATGAGCAGGCGGAACGACTGGGCAGCCTCAAAGTCGTGGGGCACGCTGAGGTGGTGCTCACGGGTGGTGAAGTATGGGCAGCTGACGAGCAGGCGGTCGCTGACCTCGGCTTCGACAGACGGCTTCAGGCTCAGCACCTCGCTTTGGGGGGCGAAGTTGAGCGCGCCTTGGGCTTCGGCAATGTGGAGCTGGCGCGGACGGCCGTCGAGGCCCGGGCGACCGTAGTCGTAGAGGCGGTAGGTCACGTCGCTGCTCTGCTGAATCTCTATGAGAAAGATGCCGGAACAGATGGCATGCACGGTGCCTGCAGGGATGAAGAAGCAACTGCCTCGGGGCGCTTGCCTGCGGCTGACGAGCTGGCAGAGCGTGCCCTGCCGGGCGTGGCTCAGGTAGGCCTCGGGCGTCACCGCCTGGTTCCATCCGCTGAGCAGCGTGGCGTCAGGGCGCGATTTCACCACATACCACATTTCCGTTTTGCCGCTGGCCAGTCCGCGCTCGTGGGCCACGGCATCGGACGGGTGGACCTGCAGGCTGAGGTCGGCATTGGCGTCGATGAACTTAATGAGCAGTGGGAAGCGGAGGCCGTGGCGTTCCATTCCCTGGCGTCCGAGCAATCGGGGACCATACTCTTCGACGAGCTCGTGAAGGCTGCGGCCGGCAAGGCTTCCTTCGCTCACGACGGACTGGTTTTGGGGCAAATCGCTCACCTCCCAGCTCTCGCCCACGTGGGAGGAGCTGGAATCAAGGTGTTTGAAACGGAGAATCTCTGTGCCGCCCCATGGGGTTTCCTTCAGTAAGGGATGAAACTTGAGCGGCGGAAGTAGAGATGGGGTCATGGTAATGTAAAAGGGATAAGGAGATGGGGTGGTTCAGTTTTCTTTCCAGAAAGCCGGAGCCAGCGGAAGCAGCAGGGGGAAGATTTCCAGACGGCCTGCCAGCATCAGGAAGGCGCACATCCATTTGCCGGCCTCGGGGGCCAGGGTGAGTTCGCTCATGGGCGCGTAGACCACGGCATCGCACAGCCCTACGTTCGACAGGCAACAAACGGCTACGTTGATGCCCTGAAAGAAGGGCAGGCCCAGGAAGGAAAACACCAGGGTGCCTGCCAGGAGCAGCAATACGTACCAGAAAATGAAGGCCAGCAGCCCACGTTCCATGGCGGATGACATGGTGATCTGGTTGACCTTGATGGGCAGGAAGGCGTTGGGATGGAGCATCTGGCGGAACTGGTTGGTGGCAGTGCGCATCAGCGTGAGCACGCGGATGCACTTCACGCCGCCCGACGTAGATCCAGCGCAGCCTCCCGTAATCATTACGAAGAAGAGCACGAACCACATGGGATGCCACCAGGCGGCAAACCGGTCGGTGACGAAGCCAGTGGTGGTCTGGATGGAGATGACGTGGAAGAGTGCGGAGCGCACGGCCTCCAGAGGGGCGTAGTGGGAGTGGAGAATGAGGGCCGACGTGGCTGCAAGGAAGAGCAGCAGGATGCTGTAAAGATAGAAGCGAAGCTCATTGTTGGCCAGGACGGTGCTCATTCTGCGCTTCTGCATGAGGAGGTAGAGCAGGGGGAAGTTGATGCCGGAGAGGAGCATGAAGAGCGCCGTGACGTACTCTACGGCAGGATTGCGGAAATAGAGCAGCCCGTCGGTATGGGTGGAGAAACCGCCCGTGGCCGTTGTCGACATGGCGTGGTTGATGCTGTCGAAAACGTCCAGTCCGCACAGCGAGAGGCAGAGGGCGCAGAGAAGCGTGAGCATGATGTAGAGCGAGAAGAGCCACTTCACCGTAGTGGCAATGCGCGGATGGAGCCGCTCGTGGGTGGGGCCCGTGGCTTCGGCCGAAAAGAGGCGTATGTTGCTCTCGCCCGTGGCAGGGAGCAGGGCCATCGTAAAGATCACGATACCGAGGCCGCCAATCCACTGCGTAAGGCTGCGCCAGAGCAGGATGCCGTGGGGAAGGAGGTCTACGTTGGAAAAGACGGTGGTGCCGGTGGTGGTAAATCCTGATATGGATTCAAAGAAGGCGTCGGTGAGGTTGGTGCAAACACCGGAAAGTATCATGGGCAGCACGCCGAGCGAGGAAAAAATGATCCACGTCGTGGCCACGATGAAGAAGGCATCGCGGCGGCCCAGCGTTTTTCCTGAGCGCCGCCCCACGTATTTGAGCACGAGGCCCAACCCGAAGGCCACCGCCGCAGAGAGGGCGAAAGCCGTGAGGTCGGCCTCCTTGTAGACCACGGCCACGATGAGGCAGAGCAGAAACATGCCTGTCTCCACGAAAAGCAGCGAGCCAATGGTGCGCGAAAGGATTCTGAAATTGAGCATGGCGGACGGAGATTAGAAGAACGACGAGAGGCGGCTCAGGTCGTTGCCTATGCAGAAGGTCACCACGCGGTCGCCGGGCTGAATCTGCGTGTTACCGTTGATGAGATGTCCCTGCCCGTCCCTGACGAGGCCGCCCAGCGTGGCGCCCTGCGGAAGGCTCATTTCGCGAATGGGCTTGCGCGTGATCTTTGCCCCTTCGGGCACGATGAATTCCGCCACATCGGCATTGGCCACCACGAGGCTCTTCACGTTGGCCACGTCGGCTTTGAGCATCATCTGGTAGATGTACGCGGCGGCGATGTTTTGCTTGTTGATCAGCGTGCCGATGTCCAGGCTCTCGGCCATGCTGACGAAGCCGGCATTGTCGATCATGGCCACGGTCTTGCGAATGTTCATGCGCTTGGCCGCGAGGCACGAGAGGATGTTGGTTTCGGAGTTGGGCGTCAGGGCCACGAAGGCCTCCGACTTGGGAACGTTTTCGTCTTGCAGGAGCGACATGTCGCGGCCGTCGCCGTGGATGATCATCACCCGTTTCTCGTCTATCTGGTTGAACAGTTCGCGGCAGCGCGCTTCGTCCTTCTCAATGATCTTCACGCGCATGTAATCGGGCAGCAGACGCGAGGTGAAGAGCGACGTGATGCCGCCGCCCATCATTACCACGTTCTTCACGTCGGGATAGTCTTCCTTTCCCACCAGTTCGCGGATGTACTGGGTGTACTTGCGAGTGGTCATGAAAAACACGAGGTCGTAGGCGCGGACGTAGTCGTTGCCGTGGGGAATGATGGTCTCGTCGCCGCGCTTGATGGCAACGATGTGGTACGGCGACTGCGCACCGCCGAGGTCCTTGAGGGGAATGTTGAGAATCTTGCACTTCTCTCTCACCTTGATGCCCATCATGGTGAGATCGCTGCCTTCCACCTCCCACCAATGCCTGATCCAGCTGCGATTTATGCTGCTTGCTATCTCTTGGGCGGCAATCATCTCGGGCAGAATCACCGAGTCGATGCCGACGCTGCGAAAAAGCTCCTGATTCTTCTTCTGCACGTACTCGTAGGTGTTGACGCGCGCCACCGTTTTACGCGCCCCCATCTTGCGCGCCAGCATGCAGGCCGTCATGTTGGTCGTTTCGTCGGGGGTGACCCCGATGAAGAGGTCGGTCTTGCCAATGCTGATGCTCTGGAGCGTATCAATGGAAACGGGTGAACCCGTGCGCGTGAGGAGGTCGTAGTTGTTGGCCAGATTGACGAGGCGCTCTGCCTGACTGTCGAGAACGGTAATGTCGTGGCGCTCCCTCGAAAGGAGTTTGGCCAGATGGGTGCCTACGGCGCCGGCACCGGCAATGACGATCTTCATATGATGGCTTTTTTGATTGATTCCTTGTCAAGGCCCACGAGGGCATAGAGCTCGCTTACGGTGCCATGCTCCACGAACTGGTCGGGCAAGCCGAGCCGAAGCACCTCGGGATGGAGGTGATGGTCGGCAAAGTATTCCAGCACGGCACTTCCCATGCCGCCGGCCTTAGCGCCGTCTTCGATGGTGACTACCTTGCGGAATTTGGCGCCTACTTCCTGAAGGATTTCTTCGTCCAGGGGCTTGAGGAAGCGCATGTCGTAGTGGGCAATGCTGAGCTTCTGGCCGTTAGCCTCAGCGGCCTGCTCCAGTTCGGCAATGGCCTGGGAGGCCACATTGCCTATGGGGCCTATAGTGAGCACCGCCACGTCGGTGCCGTCCTTGAGCTTGCGTCCCTTGCCCTTGGGAATGAAGCTGAAGGGGGTGTGCCAGTCGGCGTGGATGCTCTTGCCGCGTGGGTAGCGAATGACGTAGGTGCCTTGCTCCGGCAGCTGGGCGGAGTACATCAGGTTGCGCAACTCCCGTTCGTCGTAGGGGGAGGCGATGGTAAGGTTGGGAATGGGCCGCAGGGCCGCCATGTCGAAGGCGCCGTGGTGCGTGGGCCCGTCTTCGCCCACCAGACCGGCGCGGTCGAGGCAGAGCACCACTGGCAGGCCCAGTATGGCTACGTCGTGAATAATGTTGTCGTAAGCCCTCTGGGCAAAGGAGGAGTAGATATTGCAGAAGGGAATGAGCCCGTCCTTGGCCATGCCGGCCGAAAAAGTGACGGCATGTTCTTCGGCAATGCCCACGTCGAAGGCGCGGTCGGGCATGGCTTTCATCATGATGTCGAGGGAGCAGCCCGTGGGCATGGCAGGCGTGACGCCCACTATACGGGGGTTCTCGCGAGCCAGCTCTACGAGGGTTTCGCCAAAGACTTTCTGGTATTTGGGCGGTTGGCCGGCGTTATCGCCAGAGAGGCGCTTGCCGGATTCTACGTCGAACATGCCGGGGGCGTGCCAAATGGTGGCTTCGCGCTCGGCGGCCTTGTAGCCCTTGCCCTTCACGGTATGGATGTGGAGAAGTTTGGGGCCTTTCATCTCCTTTATCTCCTGGAGGATGCGCACGAGCTCCACAACGTTGTTGCCTTCGGTGGGGCCGAAGTAGCGGATGTCGAAGCCCTCGAAGAGGTTCTGCTGATTGAACAGGATGGACTTCATAGCGTTGTTGAAGCGGAGTATCATTTTGCGTCGGTGCTCGTTGAGCCATCCCATGCGCGAGAAGCGTTGCGCAGCTTTGAAGCGAATGTTGTTGTAGGTGGGGCTGGTGTGCAGGTGGAGGAGGTATTGCTTCATGCCTCCCACGCTGCTGTCGATGCTCATGTTGTTGTCGTTAAGAATGATGAGCATATTGTTGGGGGTGGAGGCTACATTGTTGAGCCCTTCGAATGCCAGTCCGCCGCTCATGGCGCCATCGCCAATGATGCTCACCACTTTGCGGCTGCTACCCTCCTCACGGGCGGCCACTGCAAGGCCGAGTCCGATGGAAATGGAGTTAGAAGCGTGGCCACAGGTGCAAGTATCGTAGAGACTTTCCTCCGGTGAGGGAAATGGCTTCAGCCCCCCGAACTTCCGGTTCGTACGGAAGCGGTCGCGCCGGCCGGTCAGGATTTTGTGGGCATAGGCCTGGTGGCCAACGTCCCATACGAGGCGATCCTCGGGAGTGTTGAAAACATAGTGGAGGGCTACCGTCAGTTCGACTGCACCTAAGCTGGATGCCAAGTGGCCCGGGTTGTGCGAGAGCACATCGATGATTTCTTGTCGGATTTCTTCGCACACCTGAGGCAATTGGTCGACGGTGAGCTTTTTGAGGTCAAACGGAGAGTCAATGTCCTTGAGTAGGGGATATTTTGAGCTATCTTCAGCCATCTTCTTTGCAAATATTCTTGCAAATTTAGTACTTAGTTGCGGTAAATGCCTAATTTTGCCACGGAATTTTTAGAACCGGCACGCCTCTTTATACAAAATGGCATCAAACAGGATGGATAGGAAAAACTTCTTTGTAAGGGTAGACACGTCGTCGCCAGGGTTGCGCATGGAGCTGAACGATCGGTGCCTGCTACTGGGGTCCTGCTTTGCACAGCACGTGGGAGGGCGCATGGCTGAGGAAAAGCTGCACGCCGTGGTGAATCCCTTCGGAGTGCTCTATAATCCTGAGAGTATCTTCAGGGCGTTAGACCTGATGGCAGACTACGCCGAGACCGGCCGCCAGCGGTTGGAGGAAACCCTCTTTGAGACGGAGGGAACCTGGCGAAGCTGGCTGTTTTCCACCGAGTTTTCGTATGCCACCCGTGAAGAATGCCTTGAGCGACTGGACCGCGAACTGCAACGGGCAGCCGATGTCCTGAACGGCGCCGACCTCCTGATGCTCACCTTTGGCACTAACCACGTCTACCGCTTGCGCGGCACGAACCACTGCGTGGCCAACTGCCACAAACAGTCGGCTGCGCTGTTTGAGGAACGGGAGCTGACGGTGGACGAAATCGTGGACGAGGCAGCCGTGTTGCGCCGCCTGATGGACCGGCATCCGGGCCTGAACATCGTGATGACCGTGAGCCCGTATCGCTACGCTAAATACGGCTTCCACGGAAGCCAGCTGAGCAAGGCAACGTTGCTGCTGAGCGTGGAGCGGATGGTGAAAGAATATGCCCCCAGATGCCACTACTTCCCGGCTTACGAGCTGTTGATGGACGAACTGCGCGACTACCGCTTCTATGCGGCCGACATGCTCCATCCGTCAGAGCAAGCCGTGGACTATGTATGGCAGCGCTTTAGGGAGGACTGGATGACCGAAGAAGCGAGGCAATTCATCAGCGAATGGGAGAAGGCAAGACTCAGCCTGGCCCATCGGCCCATCAGCAGGATGGGGGAAACCTACAGAAGGTTTTTGGAGAATTTGCAGAAGGAAATAGACCGTCTTCAAAGAAAATATCCCAATTTTGCATTTCAAACGGAGAGGGCAGAAGTGCGGTCCCGTTTAGACTCATTGCAAGATGGAATACAGTATTGACGAAATCACTTCTATCATAGGAGCACGTCGGCATGGCGATGCTCCAGCCAAAATCAACTGGCTGCTTACGGACAGCCGTTCGTTGGTATTTCCCGAGAACTCCCTTTTCTTCGCCCTGAAATCGGACCACGGCGACGGCCACCGATACATCAGCTCGCTCTACGAAAGAGGGGTGAGAAATTTCGTAGTGGAAAGCCTGCCGCAAGAGGTGGGCAACTACAGGGATGCCAATTTCCTGCAAACGGAAAACACACGGGCTGCCTTGCAACGCATTGGGGCCCATCACCGTGGGCTATACCAGATTCCCGTGGTAGGCATCACCGGCAGTAACGGAAAAACCATCGTAAAAGAGTGGCTCTGGCAGCTGCTGAGTGCGGACAGGGTAGTAACACGCAGCCCCCGAAGCTATAATTCGCAGATTGGAGTGCCCCTATCGGTCTGCTTGCTTGACGGACGGAGCGAAGTGGGCATTTTCGAGGCCGGTATCTCCGAAGTGGGGGAGATGGCCGCATTGGAACGCATCGTCAGGCCCACTATTGGCGTGATGACCAACATAGGAGAGGCTCATCAGGAGCACTTCAGCTCGATGGAGCAAAAATGCAGGGAGAAATTCCTGTTGTTTCAGGAGACGGGAACCTTGGTGTATAATGCCGACGAGGAAATGACGCGCCACTGTGCAGAAGGACTGAGCAAAAGCGTGAAGCGTATAGGATGGTCGATGAAGGACAGGGATGCTTCCTTATATATATATAATGTAAAGAAAACGGTCGAAGATACTTCGTTCTCCTACGTCTTTATGGGACAAGCGTCGCAGGACGTGAGCATCCCCTTTACGTCGGAGGCTTCGCTGTCGTGTGCGATTCACTGTCTGGCAGTGTGCTTGCACATGGGACTCGGGAGTTGCGAGATAGCCGAACGGATGGCGCGCCTGGAACCTGTAGCCATGCGCTTAGAGGTGAAGGAAGGCATCAACGGCTGCACACTGATCAGCGACACGTATAACTCAGACGTGAAATCCCTGGAGATTGCGCTCGACTTCATGAATCGCAGGCAAAAGGGAAAGGAAAAAAGGAAGGTACTCATACTGAGTGACATGTTGCAGACGGGCCGCGACCTTGCCGGTCTGTACGCCGAGATTGCGCTGATTGTAAACAATGCCGGCATCGACTTGCTGGTGGCAGTGGGCAAGGACATTGGGCATTACGTGGAGCTGTTTCGGATGGAGACACAATGTTTTCAGTCGGTGGACGAGCTGTTGCGGTCGGAAATGCTCAGCAGGCTGCATCATGCCGCCATCTTGTGCAAAGGGGCGCGAATGTTCCGCTTCGACCGCATCATTGCCCACCTTTCACTCAAGGAAAACGAAACGACGCTCAGCATCAACCTGAGTGCGCTCATCGACAACCTGAACTACTACCGCAACATGTTGCGTCCGGACACGCGCATGGTGTGTATGGTGAAGGCCTCAGCCTATGGGGCCGGCGCACTGGAGGTAGCCAAGACCCTGCAAGACCAGGGAGCACATTTTCTGGCCGTAGCTGTGGCCGACGAGGGCGCCACCCTGCGACGTAGGGGCATAACGGGAAACGTCATGGTGATGAATCCTGAAAAATCGGCCTTCCGTGATCTGTTTGAGTACGGACTCGAACCCGAAGTATATAGCTTTCGCCTGTTGGAAGAATTGGTGCGCGCCGCAGAGCAGGAGGGCGTATCGAACTTTCCGATTCACCTGAAATTAGACACGGGAATGCACCGATTAGGCTTTCATCCGGTGGAGGATGTGCCTCGGCTCATCCGTTACCTGAAAGGGCAGTCGGCGCTGGTGGTAAGGTCTGTGTTTTCGCATTTTGTGGGTTCGGATGGCGACTTCAACGCGTTCACGGAACAGCAATTCCGCGTATTCAATGAGGCCAGCCAGAAGATTGCTGCTGCCTTTCCGTATCCCATACTCCGACACATCTGTAATACGGCCGGCATCGAGAGATTTCCACAGTATCACCTTGATATGGTGAGGTTGGGACTGGGACTTTATGGCATAGATCCACATTCTAACAGAATGCTACGCAACGTCAGTACGCTACGCACAACGATACTGCAAATCCACGACGTACCGGCAGGCGACAGCGTGGGCTACAGCCGGAAGGAATACCTGAAACGCGACAGCCGCATAGCGGCGTTGCCCATAGGCTATGCCGACGGACTGGACCGCCACCTGGGCAATGGCAAGGGTTACTGCTTGGTGAACGGACGGAAGGCGCACTACGTGGGCAACATCTGCATGGACGTGTGCATGATAGATGTGACGGAAATAGATTGCGAAGAAGGCGACGAAGCCATCATCTTTGGCGACGAACTGCCCGTAACCGTATTGAGCGACTTGCTGGGTACCATTCCTTACGAAATTCTTACTTCGGTAAGTGAACGGGTGAAGCGTATCTATTTTCAGGATTAAAGTCCATTCATGTGGAAATATTTAACTAAGTTTGCAGTTCGAAAATCGGTATCAGCTTTTTCATGACAAGACTTGTACGGATATTGGCCCTGATCATTGGAGGATTGTTGCTCCCCCTGAGTTTATCTGCACAGCGCGAACACTACCAGAACTATATTAATCAATATATGGTCATGGCGGTGGAACAAATGGAGCGTTACAAAATTCCAGCCAGCATTACGCTGGCGCAAGGATTACTGGAGAGTAATGCCGGACAAAGCCGGCTGGCCACAGAAGGAAAGAACCATTTCGGCATAAAGTGTGGCGGTAGCTGGACTGGACCCTATATGCTGGTGAACGACGATGCCCCTAATGAGCATTTTCGGGTATATAAGTCCGTGCGTGACTCGTATGTAGACCATTCCCTGTTTCTGACATCCAACCGCCGATATGCTGGCCTCTTCAGCCTGAAAATTCACGACTACCGCGGATGGGCGAGAGGTCTGAAGGCTGCAGGTTATGCAACCAATCCCCGTTATGCCGATATTCTGATACAGCTCATAGAAGACTACGGATTGGCCCAGATTGACCACTATTCTTTGAGCAACATTCAGAGGAATGCTTCGAAAGGCGACGAATATTCTATGCTTCACGAGGTGTATATGTGTAACCACAACTTCTACACCATTGCGGAGCCTGGCGATACCTATAAAGCCATTGCAAAAGAGATGGACGTCTCGGAGCGTAAGTTGAGAAAGTATAACGAAGTGGACAAGCGTTATAAGTTGCAGATAGGCGACATCGTTTATTTCCAGAAAAAGCAGAAGAAGGCCGATAAACAATATAAGGACGTATATCACATCATGAAGGAGGGCGAATCGCTCTACGATCTGGCCCAGCGCTATGGAATGCGCGTGAAGACACTGTATGATATAAATCATCTGAGTCCCGACTACGTGCCTGCCGTGGGCGAACTGGTGCTGATCAGGAAGTGAGGCCTGGCGTTATAAAAAGAAAAGCTTAACCGCACGATTGTAGCCGAAAAATCCGACTTCGGAAGAAAGAACATGAACAAGAAGAGAATAAAAAAGAATTGGATAGTGCCCAAGGGCGAACCGCTGACAGAACTGGATGAAAAGATGCTGGCGATGCAAGAAGAAGGGCTTCTGGTGCCTCGCCGATCGATGATTAAGACACCGGAACAGATAGAAGGCATTCGTCGAAGCGGCGTAATCAATACGGGTGTGCTTGACGCAGTGGCCGCTGAGATAAAAGCCGGCATGACCACCGGAGATATTGATCGGCTGGTCTATGACTATACCACGTCGCACGGGGCTACGCCGGCTCCGCTCCACTATGAAGGATTTCCCAAGAGCGTCTGCGTTAGCATTAACGAAGTGGTGTGTCATGGCATTCCCAATGATGAAGAAATGATACTCGACGGGGACATCGTAAATGTGGACGTTACCACGATATATAACGGCTACTACAGCGATGCTTCGCGCATGTTCGTGATAGGCGAAACGACACAGGAGAAGCAGAGATTGGTAGACGTAGCCTGGGACTGCCTGCAATTGGGTGCCAAGGCAGCAAAACCTTTCGGCCGCTTGGGCGACATAGCTGGTGCGATAACGAAATATGCTCACCAGAACGGATATTCGGTAGTGCGCGACCTTTGTGGTCATGGCGTTGGTTTGGCCTTCCATGAAGATCCTGATGTGGATCATTACGGCCGCAGCGGAACGGGAATGGTGATAGTGCCAGGAATGGTGTTCACCATAGAGCCGATGATCAATATGGGGACTTGGGAAGTATTCGTGGACGAAGAGGACGGATGGACGGTGGTGACTGAGGACGAACTGCCCAGTGCGCAGTGGGAGCATACATTCGTAATGACAGAGCACGGATTGGAAGTGCTTTCATATTAATTTGTTTAAAGATGACCAAAGACATTATCATATTAGGCATAGAATCGAGTTGTGACGACACATCGGCTGCCGTGATCAAAAACGGCTGGCTGCTGGGGCAGGCTACGGCAGGTCAGGAGGTTCACCGTAACTATGGCGGTGTGGTGCCCGAACTGGCTTCACGTGCACACGAGCAGAACATCTTGCCAACGGTAGATACGGCAATTAAGCGCGCTGGTATCAATAAGGAAGATATTACGGCCATCGGTTTTACTCGTGGCCCTGGACTGATGGGGTCGCTTTTGGTAGGGGTGTCGTTTGCTAAGGGCTTGTCGGTGGCTATGGGAATACCGTTGATTGACGTAAACCACCTTCAGGGCCACATTCTGGCTCATTTCATCAGTGAGGAAGGAAAGGAGAATCGGCATCCAGAGTTTCCCTTTTTGTGTCTGCTTGTGAGCGGAGGAAATTCTCAAATAGTGAAAGTGGACAGCTACAAGAAGATGGAAATATTAGGACAGACCATTGATGATGCAGCAGGTGAAACCATAGATAAATGCTCCAAATTTATGGGACTTGGCTATCCAGGTGGACCTATTATTGATAAATTGGCGCGTCAAGGGAATGCTGATGCTTTCGAATTTAGCAAACCTTTAGTCAAAGGGTTGGATTATAGTTTCAGTGGATTGAAAACATCGCTGCTCTACTTTCTGCGTGACAAGATGAAGGAGAATCCTGATTTTATCGAAGAAAACAAATGCGATCTTGCTGCATCGTTTGAGAAGACGGTTGTGGAGGTGTTAATGAAAAAGCTGACTCTTGCCGTAAAGCAGACGGGAATCAAGCGAGTGGCCGTAGCCGGTGGCGTTTCTGCCAACACAAAGTTGCGTCAGGCTTTCATTGATAAACGCGACCATAGCGGATGGGATGTATACATACCGCCATTTTCTTATACCACTGATAATGCGGCGATGATAGCAATGGCGGCATACTTTAAGTATCAGGACGCAGACTTTTGTCCGTTGGACTTACCGGCATATTCGCGCGTGTCCATATAAATTATACCCATTATTCAGCTATCGTTTCAGATGGAATTGTTACTTCACTCTATGAGTAGGGAAATCAACAGGCTGTTGTGGGCGATGGGTTGTACGGTTTCTGCAGCGGAAAGCTGTAGTGCAGGACGAATTGCCACCTACCTCACGCTTCCTGCCGGAAGTTCATCCTATTTCAGAGGTAGTATGATATGTTATGCCAATGATTTGAAAGTATCATTGCTCGGCGTGGACAAGAAGGTGATCGAAACAAATTCCGCCGTTTGCGAAGAGGTCGCTCGCCAGATGGTAACAGGGGCTCTGCAGCTTTTCCATACTGATTACGCCTTGGCTATGACAGGATTTGCTGGTCCCACCGGTGGCACACCCGACAATCCTCTTGGAACCATATGGGTGGCCGTTGGCAATAAGAACCGATCGGTTACAAAAAAAGTTTATCATAAATTGGGCCGTGAGATGAATACGATCATTGCAACAGCACAATTATTGCGCATGTTTCTGGATTTTTTGATAGAAGATGCAGGGAATCAATAAAATTTTCTTCTTATTAATTGGTATGTTCAATTATTAATGCTAACTTTGCAGTCCGAAAATTAAACCCATTAGAAAAATAAAAGTAATAGTAATAGAGCGATGTCGAAAATCTGTCAAATTACAGGTAAGAAGGCCATGATTGGAAACAACGTTTCCAAATCAAAGCGTCGTACGAAGCGTACCTTTGACCTTAACTTATTTACCAAGAAGTTCTACTATGTAGAAGAGGACTGCTGGATTAGTTTAAGCATAAGCGCAGCTGGATTGCGCATGATCAACAAGGTTGGACTTGATGCAGCATTGAAGAATGCAGTGGCCAAGGGTTATTGCGATTGGAAGAACATTAAAGTAATTGCTTAAGATCTCAATATAATGGCAAAAAAGACTAAAGGAAATAGAGTTCAGGTTATCTTGGAGTGTACCGAGATGAAAGATAGCGGTCTGCCTGGAACTTCTCGCTACATTACCACTAAGAATCGTAAGAATACTCCTGACCGCATGGAGTTGAAGAAGTATAATCCCATTCTCAAGAGAATGACAGTTCATAAGGAAATAAAGTAATTTAGGATATGGCAAAAAAAACAGTGGCAACCCTCCATGAGGGTAATAAAGACGGTCGTTCATATTCAAAGGTGATCCGTTTGGTGAAGAGCCCTAAGACTGGTGCGTACATCTTTGACGAGAAGATGGTTCCTAATGATGATGTAAAGAAATTCTTCCAATAATTCTTTTTGGAAGTTCATTAATTTCGATAAAAGAAAAGTGTGCTATTCAATATAGCACACTTTTTTGTACTCTTTTTAGTTCAATATCCAACATTAATTCGTAATTTTACGTTGCTTAATGTGTTATATAAATATTAAGATGTCATGAAATTCTGTTTATTATTCTTTTTAAACATTCTGATGTCCATAGGGGGCTTAGGAAGTGAAACTCAGAAGGTGCAATCCACTTTCTTTGATTGTGCGTTTGGTACGGCTCAGGAACATGCTGTTCAAATCCTTGATAAGGCTGAAATGAAATATACGGTAGGTAAATCGGGTGATCTATTTCTTTCAGATGTGGAGGTGGCAGACGTAGAATGTGATAAAGTGGGTCTGATTTTTTCTCCAATAAGTGGTAATTTCTATTCTATTTCAGGTTCTAAAAGCTATAAGTCAAAAGCGGAGGCTTATGAAGCCTATGATAATGTGCTTAGCATTTTTCGTGGCAGATACCCTCGTATTCAGATTATTCGAAAACCCATTGGTGCCGAGAAGATGAGTACCTACTTAGACAATGATAATGGATTCTATGTAGGCCTCTTTAAGTCAAGAAATAAAGAAGGCGAAACCGTATATTACGTTAATGTGAATTTCTGGAATATATTCGAGAAAAAGCAAATAACAGAGGTCGTGCAATAGTGACTCTTTTTCATACAATGTAATAGCCTGTATTTTTTACTATAGTTTTTAGCTATAGGAGAATTGGTCATAAAGTTTTATGTACATGCCAATTGGCAATGTATACAATTCTTTGATAAAAATTCCATGTGGTATTCGGTATGTTCGCGACCGAATCACGTTTTTTACACGTGCTA